>NZ_JBEZGJ010000270.1:0-6792 GCF_040649965.1 Micromonospora sp. NPDC048843 | reverse complement strand
ACAAACCCCCCCCATTACAACTACCCCCAACTGCTTGGGTCCCCACCGGATGGTGGGCACCCTCGCTGCGGTATGCCAGGGCGTCGGTCAGGCGGCGAAGATCCACCGCTTCGACACCACGTAGTTCGCCGCCGACAGCGACGCCGTCACCAGCAGCTTCGCCAGCAGGTACGGCGTGCCCGCCCAGGTCAACGCGGACACCAGCACCACGTTGGCGGTCAGGTTGGCGAGGACCAGCGCGAAGTAGCGCCCCACCTGCGGCACCATCTGGGCGGACGAGCCGAACGACCACGCCCGGTTCAGCCCGAAATTGACCCAGAACGAGGTCAGGAACGACATGCCGGCCGCAACCGGCAGGACAATCCGGAGAACTCCGTGGTACACGAAGAGTGATCCCGTGTCCACGGCAACGCTCAGACCCCCGACGACCAGGAACCGCACAGCGCTGTGTCGGGACAGGTGGCGGACGGAATCGGCAACAGGTGACAGCAAAGAGTTCTCCAAGGGGGGACCCGGAGCGGTGAGGACGACGAGGGAGTCTATCGTCTGTCCATCCACCCAGCGGGGCCTGCCCGCGCGAGCCGCGAGGTTGACGTGCCTGATCCCGGAAGAGTGACGCCGCCGGCCACCGGCGGAAGCCCGGCGGCCACCATGAACACAAGCCGACGACACTGGGCCCTCGCCTTCGCCGCATTCTTCCTGATCATCTTCGCCTGGTCGATGGCCGCCCCCTACGACGGCACCCCGGACGAGCGGGAGCACATCGTCCGAGCGGCCGGCGTCGCCGCCGGGCAGATCGCGCCCCCGCCCGCCGACGCGAAGAAGGGCACCGGCGCCTTCCAGACCGTTCCCGGCGGTCTCGTCCGCGAGCAGTGCTGGCAGTTCAAGAAGGAAGTCTCGGCGGCCTGCGCCCAGCCCCCCGGCAGCGATGACACACCGACCCGCACCGGCACCGGGGCCGGTCGTTACTTCCCCGCCTACTACGCCCTCGTCGGCGCACCCACAGTGCTCTGGCCCGGCTGGTCCGGCGTCCTGCTCGCCCGCATGATCAGCGCCCTGTGCTGTGCCGCGCTGCTCGCCGGCGCGTACGTCGTGATCCGCAACCGATCCCGCCGTGGCCTCATGATGGGCGCCCTGCTCGTCGTCACCACCCCGATGGCCGTGCACATGGCCAGCGCTGTCAACCCGAACGGCCTGGAGATCGCCGCCGGCATCGCCTTCTTCAGCGCGGTCATCCCCCTGCTTCTCGGTCCACCCGGTCCACGGCGCGGTCTCATCGTCCTCGTCGGGATCAGCGCGCTGCTCCTCGCGGTGCTGCGCCAGACCGGCCCGCTCTGGCTGGCGACCGCCTTCGTCGCGTTCGCCTTCCCGCTGCGCCGCAGCAACCTCCTCGGCCTTCTGCGGGACCGGGCCGCGCAGCTCTGGGCAGGTGGCATCGTGCTGTCCACCCTCGCCGTGCTCGCCTGGTCCGTCCGCCAACAGACCTCCGACCTCGGCAACTACTCGGCCGATCGGCTCACCTACGGGCAGGCGGCCCTGCGCGAGGCCGACCGGTGGCGGGGATACCTCGACCAGATCGTCGGGGTCACCTCCTGGCTGGACACCCGGATGCCCGCCCCGCCATACCTGATCTGGCAGCTCGTCGCCGGGGCGCTGCTGCTCATCGGGGTCGTCTGGGGCAGCACGCTCGACCGGTGGCGCCTGCTCGTGCTGCTCGGCGGCGGCGTGGCCGTCCCCTCCCTCATGCAGATCGCCCTGGTCAACGAGAGCGGCTTCGTCACCCAGGGCCGCTACATGCTGCCCATGTTGGTCGGCGTCCTGCTCTACGCCGCGTGGGTCGCCGAACAGCGCGGCTTCGAGATCGCCCGGGCCCGCTCGTTCACCCGACTCGCCGTGCTGCTCCTTCTGCCGATCCAACTCTTCTGCCTGGCGTACACGATGGTCCGCTGGCAGAACGGCCTGCCCGCCAACATCGGGCTGAGCAGCCTCAACCCCCTCGCCGGCGACTGGCACCCGGTGGTCGGCTCGGCGATCCCGCTGCTGAGCGCCACCGTCGGCCTGGTGCTGTTCGGGTGGCTCGTCTGGACCACCCGCACCGCCGCGACCGACGACCCGACGCCGCCCGCTGAGCATTCCGACACCGAATCCACCGAACTGTTCCGGCCCGCCGGCACTCACCTACAGAGTGCAGGCGCTCAGGGCGGACTACGCTCGACCTGACGGTGGACCGGGTCGGGCGAGCGAAGCGGGTAGGTCGATGAGCGTAAGACGGATCATGGGCACCGAGGTCGAATACGGCATCTCCGTGCCCGGGCAGGCCGGAGCCAACCCGATGGTCACCTCGTCGCAGGTGGTCAACGCCTATGGGGCACGTCCGGAACTCAACCGGGGCGGCCGGGCCCGGTGGGACTACGAGGAAGAGTCGCCGCTGCGCGACGCCCGCGGTTTCACCTACTCCGGTGCCGCGTACGACCCCGCCGAGGCCCTCGCGGACGAAGACCTCGGCCTGGCCAACGTGATACTCACCAACGGCGCACGGCTCTACGTGGACCACGCTCACCCCGAATACTCGACCCCCGAGGTCACCACCCCCAGGGACATCGTGCGCTGGGACAAGGCCGGCGAGCGGGTGATGGCCGAGGCGTCCCGCCGGGCCGCCACCATCCCGGGCACCCAGCCGATCCACCTCTACAAGAACAACACCGACAACAAGGGCGCCAGCTACGGCGCCCACGAGAACTACCTGATGCGCCGGCAGACGCCGTTCGCCGACATCGTGGCGTACCTGACGCCGTTCTTCGTCACCCGGCAGATCGTCTGCGGCGCCGGCCGGGTCGGCATCGGGCAGGACGGCGGCCAGAGCGGCTTCCAGATCTCCCAGCGCGCCGACTTCTTCGAGGTCGAGGTTGGCCTGGAGACCACCCTCAAACGGCCGATCATCAACACCCGCGACGAGCCGCACGCCGACGCCGACAAGTACCGCCGGCTGCACGTCATCATCGGCGACGCCAACCTCTCCGAGATCTCCACCTACCTCAAGGTGGGCACCACCGCGCTGATCCTCACCATGATCGAGGAGAAGGCCCTTGGCGCTGACCTCGGCATCGCCGACCCGGTCAGCGAGCTGCGCGCCGTCAGCCACGACCCCTCTCTGACGCACCGGATGCGACTGCGCGACGGCCGTCGGCTCACCGCTCTCGACCTGCAATGGGCGTACCTGGAGCGGGTCCGGTCCTTTGTCGACGACCGGTACGGCACCGACGCCGACGAGCAGACCATCGACGTGCTCGACCGCTGGGAGAGCGTCCTGGACCGGCTCGGCCGGGATCCGATGCTCTGCGCCGACGAACTGGACTGGGTGGCCAAGCTGCGGCTGCTGGAGGGCTATCGGGAGCGGGAGAAGCTCGGCTGGGGCTCGCACAAGCTCCAACTCGTCGACCTCCAATATTCCGACGTCCGGCCGGAGAAGGGCCTCTACCACCGCCTGGTCAGCCGGGGAGCGATGAAGACCCTGCTCACCGACGACGAGACGCGCAGCGCGATGACCGAGCCACCGGAGGACACCCGGGCCTACTTCCGCGGCCGCTGCCTCGCTCAGTACGCCTCCGAGGTGGTCGCCGCGAGCTGGGACTCGGTGATCTTCGACGTGGGCCGGGAGTCGTTGGTCCGGGTGCCGATGATGGAACCCGAGCGGGGCACCCGTGCGCACGTCGGGGCGTTGTTCGACCGCTGCGCCAGCGCCAAGGACCTGTTGGAGACACTGACCGGGGGCTGAGATCCGGTGCCTCCACCGGGAATCACTCTGTGGCATGCCAGGCTGTCCCCGAGCCTTCACCGTCGTCCTGGCGTTCCTGTCCCGGCATCTGGTGGAGAAGCAGGTGTTGCGGTTCAAGGACTGGACGCCCCGCCTACGGCCCGGGCACCACTGGCGGAGGCGTTGGAAAAGGGGGCAGCCCGAGCCGGCGCCGGTCCCGGGCCTGGCCGACGCATCGGCTCATCGGAGCTGACCGCTTCGGCGCAATCGAACGCCCCCGACCCGAACACGGCGGACGTGAGGGCTTTCTGTCGTCTGCACGGGGTAGATTTCATCCCAGACGATCGTGGAGGAGACAGCCATGGCCACTCATGACAGCGGCGGCCAGTCGCAGTCCGGCAAGTCCCGTCAGGGCGAGGAAATCGAGGACGTCACCACCGAGGCCAACCCCGAGGTGGCCGAGCGGCACGCCGAGATCACCGAGGACGTCGACGACCTCCTCGACGAGATCGACTCCGTCCTCGAAGAGAACGCAGAGGAATTCGTGAGGGGCTACGTCCAGAAAGGGGGGGAGTAGGGGCATATGTCCGATTCGGTGTGCCCCTCGGACAAGGTGTGCCCGCAATGCAAGAGAGCGCTGGCCAGTACGGAATTCCACCGTGATCGGCGGCGGGCAGACGGCCTCGCTTTCTACTGCAAAGCATGCGCCGCCATTCGGTCGGAGGCGAGCCGACGCAAGCGGGGTGTCGCTCCGCAGAAGAAGTCGCCAACGCCCGTAGGTGAGGGTCTCAAGTGGTGTCCGGACTGCGAGCAGATCAAGTCGCTCGACGATTTTCCTACCACGACGACCAAAGCCAGCGGCCGGCACAGCTACTGCAAACCCTGCCATAATGCCCGTGGCAAGGAGACAGCGCAGCGACTCTACGGTGGAACTCGCGAGTACCACCTGCGGCGGCGGTACGGCGTGGGTGAGAAGGAGTTTCAGGAGCTCCTGGCCGAGCAGGGCGGGGTCTGCGCGATCTGTGGCGGCGCCGACCCGCAACATCTGGACCACGATCATCGCACCGGATGGGTGCGCGGGATACTCTGCTTCAACTGCAACGGTGGTCTTGGCCAGTTCCGTGACAGTCCCATGAGGCTGGCCAGGGCGATCACGTACCTGAGAGGAACCACGTGGCAGCGGGCTTTGATCCATCCGGGCGTCTTCCAGATGTGTTCACCAACGCGGGGACGTCCTCCTTCACGACGTTTCTGAGTCGGGTGGCCCCCGAGATGTTGCCCGGTCGGCGACCGCTGCCGCCGGGCATGGCCGCCGACCTGGCGCCGCACGCGACCACCATCGTGGCCATCGCGGCCGCCGAGGGTGTGGTGATGGCGGGCGACCGACGGGCCACCATGGGCAACCTGATCGCCCAGCGCGACATCGAGAAGGTGCACCCCGCCGACGCGTACTCGCTGGTCGGCATCGCGGGCACCGCCGGTATCGGCATCGAGCTGATGCGACTGTTCCAGGTGGAGCTGGAGCACTACGAGAAGATCGAGGGCGCGATGCTCTCGTTGGACGGTAAGGCCAACCGGTTGGCCTCGATGATCCGGGGCAATCTGGGTGCGGCCATGCAGGGGTTGGCAGTGGTGCCGCTCTTCGCCGGCTTCGACCTGGCCGCCGCCGATCCGGCGCGCGCCGGTCGGATCTTCAGCTTCGACGTGACCGGTGGCCCGTACGAGGAGACCGGCTACGACGCGATCGGATCCGGGTCGCTGTTCGCGAAGTCCGCGTTGAAGAAGCGGTTCCGGGCCGGGTTGTCCGTGGACGACGCGACGCGGCTAGCGGTCGAGGCGCTCTACGACGCCGCCGACGACGACACCGCGACCGGTGGGCCGGATCTGACCCGCCGGATCTACCCCGTGGTGATGACCGCGACCGCCGAGGGCACCCGCCGGTTGACCGACACCGAGACGGCGGCGATCGCCGAGGGTGTGGTTGCCGGCCGGATGGAGAACCCGGGCGGTTGAGACCCGCACCTCACCAGTCAGCAGTCGTCAGCACAGCGCCGTAAGGAGAACCGCCGACGTGGCCATGCAGTTCTACGCCTCTCCCGAACAGATCATGCGCGACCGCTCCGAGTTGGCCCGCAAGGGCATCGCTCGGGGTCGCAGCGCGGTGGTCCTCAGCTACTCCGGCGGGGTCCTCTTCGTCGCGGAGAACCTTTCCAGCGCCCTGCACAAGGTCAGCGAGATTTACGACCGGATCGGGTTCGCAGCGGTCGGCCGGTACAACGAGTTCGAGAACCTGCGCCGCGCCGGTGTCCGGATGGCCGACCTGAACGGGCTCAGCTACGACCGGCGTGACGTCACTGGTCGGGCCCTGGCCAACGCGTTCGCGCAGACCCTGGGTGCCATCTTCACCGAGCAGTCGAAGCCGTTCGAGGTGGAGATCTGCGTGGCGGAGGTCGGTGCCACCCCGGAGGCGGACGAGCTGTACCGGCTGACCTATGACGGTTCGGTGAACGACGAGCCGGGGCGGATGGCCATGGGTGGTCAGGCCGAGGCGATCACCGGCGTGTTGAAGTCGCAGCATCGGGCGGACATGTCCCTGGGCGAGGCGGTCAGGGTGGCGGTGCAGGCGTTGAGCACCGTCGGTGGTGAGGGCGGTGCCGCCCGGACGATCGCCGCGAACCAGCTCGAGGTGGCGGTCCTGGACCGTCAGCGGATCGGGCGGACGTTCCGGCGGATCACCGGTGCCGCGCTGACGGCTCTGTTGGACGGGGATTCGGCGGCTGAGGGCCAGGCGGATGCGGCGGGCGGTCCCGCCGAGCCGGTCGTGCCGACCACGGAGGGGCACAAGCCGACGAGTTCGGCCGGTTCCGCGGATCTGGAGGACCGGCCCGCAGAGGGCGGCGAGCGCTAGGGTCTTGCCCCGTTGGTGCCGGGCCCGTGTTCGGGCGCAGCTGGAGGAGCGCGGCCAGTGACTCGTCGGGCAGCGACCGCAGGTGGTCGGCGAGTGAGGTGGTCATCGTCTTTCCACGCTAGCCCGGCAC
>NZ_JBEZGJ010000269.1:0-6807 GCF_040649965.1 Micromonospora sp. NPDC048843 | reverse complement strand
GCAGCTTGTCATCGTCGCGCTTGGCGAGTCGATCCGGCGGTGCCGGCGGGCGCCGGTGGTTCGTGGGTCATCCGGTGCCGACCAGAGCCCTGACGCTCGGCCGGTCCCTCGGGCTCAGCGCGAGACGGTGCTGCCGTCCACCGTGTCGACCCCGGTGGCCGGAGCGGTGGCGTCGGTCCGTCCGGCACCCAGCCGTGCCAGCAGGCCGGGCAGGTCGATCCCGGTGAGATCGCTGCCGAGCTGGAGGCCCTGGGCTACGTTGCCGGCCACCGACTTCGTGAGCGACGACGCGCCGTCGGTGGAGATGACCGTCATCTTGTCGATCGCTCCGATCGGCGCGCTGGCCGCCTCGACGACCTGCGGCAGCACCTTGACCAGCAGGTCCAGCACGGCCGCCTCTCCGTACGCGGCGAACGCCTCGGCCTTGCGCGCCATCGCGTCGGCCTCGGCCTCACCCTTGGCGAGGATGGCCGCGGCCTCGGCCTGGCCTTCCCGCTCCACGGCCTCGGCGATGGCGGAGCGTCGCCGCTGCTCGGCCTCACCCTCCTTGGCACCCTCGATGGCGTTGGCCTCGGCGAGCGCGGCCCGTCGGGCCCGCTCACCCTCACCGGTGAGGCGGGCCTGCTCGGCGGAGGCCTGCGCGGCGGCGATGACGGACTGACGCTGCGCGTCGGCGTGCAGCACCGCCGCTGCTCGGGACGCCTCGGCCTCCTGCTCCACCTTGTACCGGGCCGCGTCGGCCGGCTTGCGAACCTCGGTGTCGAGTTGGCGCTGCTTGAGTTCGGCGTTGCGCTCGGCCACCTTCTGCTGTTCGGACAGGATCGCCTGGTCCCGCTCGGCCTGGGCGAGCGGTCCGGCCGCCGCGGACTTCGCCTTCGCCGCGTCGATCTCGGCCTGGATGCCGGCCTGCTTGAGGGCCAGGTTGCGGTTCGCCTCGGCGATTGCCTCCTCGGCGAGCAGCCGCTCCTGCTCGGCCTGCTGCCGGGCCCGGGCCTCGGCGATCGCCGCGTCCTTGAGCACCCGGGCGGCCTCGGGTCGGCCCAGGTCCTGAAGGTAGGAGCCTTCGGCGAGGATGTCCTGGAGTTGGAAGGTGTCCAACACCAGACCCTGGTTGGTCATCGAGTGCTCGGCCTCCTCGGCGACCGCGCTGGCGAACGCCGCCCGGTCCCGGATGACCTCCTCGACGGTGAGCCGGCCGACGATCGAGCGAAGCGCGCCGGCCAGCACCTCCCTGGTGAAGTTGTCGATCTCGTCCTGCTGGTGCAGGAACCGTTGTGCGGCTGCCCGGATCGCGTCCTCGGTGCCACCGACCTTGACGATCGCCACGCCGTGCAGGTCGGCGCGGATGCCCTGCTTGCTGACGGCGCCCCGGATGCCGACGTCGATCCGCCGGCTGGACAGGTCGAGTGACTGGAGCTTCTGCACCACAGGCAGCACGAAGACCGAGGCGCCCAGCACGACCTTCTGCCCGGAGTTGTCGGTGGACCGCCCGCCGTCGGCGGTCTGGGTGGTGCGGCCCTTGCGACCGGTGACGATGAACGCCTCGTTCGGGCCGGCCACCTTGATCCGGGAGAGCACGAAGAGCACCAGGATGAGCGCGAGGAGGACAGCGCCACCAATGGCGATGAGTAGGGCCATATAAAAAGTCCCGTCTGTGAGGGGGAGATCAGTAGGTCTCTACGTGCACGCTGGTCTCGCTGAGCGCCTGCACGACGAAGACCTGGGCGCCGATCGGGATCGGCTGGTCCGCGCGGGCGCTGAGCTTGACCGGTTGACCGGCAAGGCGAATGCGGACCTCGCCGTACCCGTTGGCCGGCACCGGGGTGACGACCAGGCCGAGCGCGCCGACCAGGTCGTCGCGGGTGGGGGTGGGGTCGGTGCGCATGTTCCGCGCCGCCCGGCTCAGCCGGGACGCCAACCAGCCGGTGGGCACGGCTGCGAGCACGCCGCCGGCCACCGCCCCGACGACCATGCCAGGTGTACGAGCACCGAGCAGTTCGTTGACGATGGCCGCGCCGAACCCGAACGCCCCGGCGAAGCCGGCGACCGTCTCGATCGAGATCGGCCCGTCCACGTCGGCGTGCCCGAACTGGAACAGCTCGGTGCCGAGCAGGGCGAGCGCGAGCACACCGATGCCCGCCCCGCCGATGATCAGAAAGATGAGCGTTCCCGTTGCCACGACCTTGACGGTATCGACGCCGCGCAACGCCGAAGGCCCTGGCAGGGCGTGAAGATGATCTACCGATGCGGGTCGGGAGTGACGCTCGGTCCGAGGCTGGTGGCCGGGCCGGCGAGAGAGTCCGCGTGGGGGAGAATAGGTGGATGCGCTGGGCCGTGCTCGACTCACCGATCGGTGAGTTCTCCGTCGCCACCGACGGCACGAGCGTCCGCGGTGCCGCCTTCGGTCGGGTCGACGCAGCGGTCGACGAGCCCGGCGACGCGCTGTCCCGGCAGGCCGTCGACGAGCTGCGGGCGTACTTCGCCGGCGAGCTGACCGCGTTCACCGTCCCGGTTTCGGTGCCGCGCGGCTCCGACTTCGAGCGCGCTGTGTGGCGGGAGATGACGCGGATCCCGTACGGGGAGACGCTGACGTACGGCGAGGTGGCGCGCCTGGTCGGCGATCCCGGAGCGGCGCGGGCGGTGGGAGTGGCCTGCAACCGCAACCCGGTGCCGGTGATCGTGCCCTGTCACCGGATCGTCGGCGCGGGCGGCAAGCTGGTCGGCTTCGGCGGGGGCCTGCCCCGCAAGGTCAAGCTGCTGGAGTTGGAGGCCGGGGTCGCCCTGCGACACGCCTGGTCCTGACCCCGTCGGATGCTTCGCGGTGGATGGACATGTGATCGCTGTTAAACATTTCGATACCCCGTCCTCCGTGTCTGACTTTCACGTTCTGCCGTTGATCGGTGCGCGGCTTGCCAGCGGCAACCGAGATCAACGAATGAGGAGGTAGAGGCAGTGCCAAGCGTGGTTGACGTGCCACCGGAGGAGCTATACAAAAGTGGTATGGCCTTTACCCTGACGCTCAAGCCTGAAGTCGAACAGCGCCTCAAGGAGCTTGCCGAGGCCGAGCAGCGGTCCATGCACAAGACCGTCGAGGTGGCGATCCAGGCATATCTGGACCGCCGCGAGCGCGACGAGTGGACCCGTGGGGCGGTCAAGCGGGTGGAGGAGCGCAACGCGGAGTTCTACGAAATGCTCGGCGACCGGTGAGGCACCGCTGGCCGGACGCGGAGGATCTACTGCTCCTGATGGCACAAAGCACCGGCCCACACACGGTCGTGCGCGACGGTGGCATCCTTTTCGCGGCTGCCGCCCGGCCACACGCCCATCTACTCAATGGTCCCGTCTATCCGACAACCCTGGATCAGGCTGCCGCGTTGCTCCACGGGATCATGCTCTGGCGTCCGCTTGACTTGTGGAACGCAGGGCTCGCCTGGAGGGCTGCGGACGTCCGTTTCGAACAGGCTGGGCTGATCCTCAACATGCCTGCGAAGGAGCGGATGGCAGTGACCGACGCGCTGGTCAGTGGCGAGGTCGACTCGATTGACGAGCTGGCGCTGCGGCTGTCGCCGTACCTGGAGATGTCGAGCTGAACGCGGCGAAGGGCCGGGTCCGTGCGGACCCGGCCCTTCCACGTACGTGATGATTCAGCGCGTCAGCGCGTGACCTCACCGGCGATGAACTCCTCCACGGCCTGGTGGGCGTCGTGGTCGGCGTACTGCACCGGCGGGGACTTCATGAAGTACGACGAGGCCGACAGGATCGGGCCGCCGATCTTTCGGTCCAGGGCGATCTTCGCGGCCCGGACCGCGTCGATGATGACGCCGGCCGAGTTCGGCGAGTCCCACACCTCGAGCTTGAGCTCGGCGTTCAGGGGGGTGTCACCGAACGAGCGGCCCTCCAGGCGGATGTACGCCCACTTGCGGTCGTCCAGCCACGGCACGTGGTCCGACGGGCCGATGTGCACGTCGCTCTTGCTCATCTCGTGCGGGATCTGCGAGGTGACCGACTGGGTCTTCGAGATCTTCTTCGAGACCAGCCGCTTGCGCTCCAGCATGTTCATGAAGTCCATGTTGCCGCCGAAGTTGAGCTGGTACGTGCGCAGCAGCTCGACGCCGCGGTCCTCGAAGAGCTTCGCGAGGGCACGGTGCACGATGGTGGCGCCGACCTGGCTCTTGATGTCGTCACCGACGATCGGCAGGCCAGCGTCCTCGAACTTCTTGGCCCACTCGGGGTCGGAGGCGATGAAGACCGGCAGGGCGTTGACGAACGCGCAGCCGGCGTCGATCGCGGCCTGGGCGTAGAACTTGGCGGCCTGCTCGGAGCCGACCGGCAGGTAGCAGACGACGACGTCGACCTGCGCGTCGCGCAGCGCCTGCGCCACGTCGACCGGAGTGGCGTCCGACTCCTCGACGATCTCGCGGTAGTACTGGCCCAGACCGTCGAAGGTCGGACCGCGCTGCACGCTGACGCCGGTCGGCGGCACGTCGCAGAGCTTGATGGTGTTGTTCTCGCTGGCGACGATCGCCTCCGCGAGGTCCATGCCCACCTTCTTGGCGTCCACGTCGAATGCCGCGACGAACTCCACGGCGTTGACGTGGTAGTCGCCGAAGGCGACGTGCATGAGACCCGGGACGCGGTCGTTCGGGTTGGCGTTCCGGTAGTACTCGACGCCCTGAACCAGGGACGAGGCGCAGTTACCCACACCGACGATGGCGACGCGGACGGAGCCCATAGCGTCTGCCTCCTTCTTTTCTGTCACGGCCGCTCATTCCTGGTCTCTCCAGGCGGAGGCGGGCTGTTGTCTTCTCGTCGGCCGCCGGCTGTCCCGATGTTCGGGACCGTCGGGGCTCGGCCGGAGCGCTCGTTGGCGATGAGCTCCTCCAGCCAGCGGACCTCGCGCTCACAGGCATCAAGGCCGTGGCGCTGCAGTTCCAGCGTGTAAGCGTCGAGGCGCTCGGCCGCCCGGCCCAGCACGTCACGAAGCCCTTCGCGACGTTCCTCGATCTTGCGGCGGCGACCCTCCAGAATGCGCAGTCGGGTCGCCTGGTCGGTTCGAGCGAAGAACGCGAAGTGCACCCCGAAGCCCGTGTCGTCGTACGTCTCGGGTCCGGCCTGTGCGATCAGCTGGGCGAAGCGTTCCTTGCCTTCCGCGGTGATTTTGTAGACCACCCGACCTCGTCGGCTGGTCAGCGCGGGAACCTCCTCGGCAGTGGCGGGTGTCTCAGCAGCTTCGGTGATCCATCCCGCCGCCTGGAGCCTGCGTAGCGTGGGATAGAGCGAGCCGTAGCTGATCGCCGCCCGGATCGCGCCGAGTTTGGCGGTCAGCTCCTTGCGCAGCTCATAGCCGTGCATCGGAGACTCCTGCAGGAGGCCGAGGATGGCGAACTCGAGCACTGGCCACCCTCTCTTTACCCTCCGGCGTGGAGCGGTAACCGCCGCGATGTATCGGACCGATACATCGCACGTTAGCGGGTCGCGTGGGCCAGGGCAAACCCCCGTTCCGAGATGCCGCCGTCACGGATTGTGAGCGTGGTCGCCTGCTCGGGTCGGACCGCGTACCCTTCTCCGCATGCGTACGCAGCGCCAGGTCGTCGACTACTCGCTTCAGAAGCGAGCAGTGCTGCGTGAGCTCCTGGCCGGCCGGGTCGGCACGTACGACGTCTGCGACGCGTCGCCGTACCTGAAGAACGCCGCTCGGTTCCACGGAGAGCCGACGGACCGGCGCTGCCCGATCTGCCGCAGCGAAAACCTGACCCTGGTCCACTACATTTACGGTGACGAACTCAAGCAGTCCGCCGGCCAGGCTCGGACACTGACCGAGTTGCCCGTGCTGGCGATGACGCTGCGTGAGTTTCAGGTCTTCGTGGTGGAGGTGTGCCTCGGTTGTGACTGGAACCATCTCGTCGAGCAGTACCTGCTCGGCCGGGACGGTCTCACCGGCGACAGCGACGGCACAAGCGAGCAGGACGCGGCGGGCGCCGAAGGCGCCGGTCGGCGGAGGCGAGAGGCGCAACGGTGATCTCAGCTGGTTGGACCGGCCCCGGGGCCGTAGACGAAACCCGGGACGGTCAACCGCTTGTTGGCCCGATTGGCCCGATTGATACGACAATGACCCCGCTCGCCTGGCACCCCCGTGCCGGCAGCCGGGGTGAAGCAACTCACGGCAACCCGGTGGCGGCGCAGTCGCGCCCCACCGCGACCGGCAGGGTGTGAGGAATGAACTCGTACGGTGATCCCAGTTCTGCGCGCGGGCGGGCCCAGTACTCGGGTCCGGACGGTGACCCCGGACCGGGCGCGGACGACGCGTACCGCCGGCCCGGCGGTGACTCCGGCGGGAGCGGCTGGTCAGCCTCGGAGGGCGGCGCGGCAACCCCGGGCCGTGCCTCGGTGACGCCCCGGGCGACCGGCGGTCGCGCCACGGTCGGCGGTTCGGCCTCGGTGCCGCCGCGTGGCAGCGCGGCGGCCGGGTCCGCCTCGGTGGGTTCGGCAGCCAACGGCAGGGCCGGTCGGGCCTCGGTGCCGGTGTCGCCGGCACCGGGTGTGGCCGCTGGCCGTGCTGGCGCCGGTCGGGCCTCGGTGCCCGTCTCTCCCGCGCCGGGTGCGCCAGCAGGTCGGGCCTCGGTCGGTGCCGCCGCCGTCGGTGCGGCCTCGGTCGGCAGCGCCTCAGCAGGCCGGGCCAGCGTCGGCTCCGCGTCGGTCGGTGGTCGTGCGGCGTATCGTTCTCCGATGGTGCAGCCGGTGTGGGCGAACGGTGACGCGTACGAGGCGTACGTGGGTCGGTGGAGCCGCCTGGTCGCTGTGGAGTTC
>NZ_JBEZGJ010000268.1:0-6936 GCF_040649965.1 Micromonospora sp. NPDC048843 | reverse complement strand
GGCTGGCACACCGTCGGTGGGCCAACGCTCCAGTGCGACTGTCAACGACTCCTGGGCGCAGTCCTCGGCCAAGGCCCAGTCCCCGGCACCGGCCGGCGCGGCGGCGGCGGAGGCCGTCGCGGCAGCCGGCGTCGAGGCGTACCCCCGGATCGTCGCGACCCTGATCCGGGTGACCGGGGACTGGGCCTTGGCCGAGGACTGCGCCCAGGAGTCGTTGACAGTCGCACTGGAGCGTTGGCCCACCGACGGTGTGCCAGCCAACCCTGGCGGTTGGCTCATGACTGTGGCGCGCAACCGGGCGATCGACGTGCTGCGCCGGGCCACGGTGGAGCGGCGCAAGCTGCACGACCTGGCGTTGCTCACGCCAGACGAGGCGCAGCCCGAGCCCGAAATGGGGCAGGACGTGGTGGACGACCGGCTGCGCCTCATCTTCACCTGCTGCCACCCGGCGCTCGCCATCGAGGCCCGGGTGGCGTTGACACTGCGAACCGTCTGCGGCGTGCCGACCGCTGACATCGCGCGCCTGCTGCTGGTCAGCGAATCGACGATGACGCGCCGGTTGACCCGGGCGCGCACCCGCATCGCCCAGGCCGGCATCCCGTACCGGGTGCCGAACGGGCCGGCGCTGACCGAGCGACTGCCCGGCGTCCTCGCCGTGCTGTACCTGCTGTTCACCAGGGGCTACGTCGCCGACGGCGAGCCGGCCTTCGCAGACGAGGCCGTCCGGCTGGCCCGGCTGCTCGACCGGCTGATGCCCGACCAGTCCGAGGTCGCCGCGTTGCTCGCGTTGGTGCTGTTCCAACACTCCCGTCGGGACGCCCGCCGCGACGCCGACGGCAACCTGCTCACCCTTGAGCGGCAGGACCGCTACCGGTGGGACCGCGCCGCCATCGCCGAGGGCCGGGCCGCCCTCGATCGGGTACGCCACGACGGGCAGTACGCGTGGCAGGCCCGGATCGCCGCCTGCCATGCCACCGCCGCCTCGGCCGACGAGACCGACTGGCCGACGATCGCGCGGGCCTACGACGCGCTCGCCGACCTGCGCCCCTCACCGGTGATCGCGCTCAACCGTGCTGTCGCGCACGGCTACGCGTACGGGCCGGCCGCCGGGTTGGTAGTGCTCGACGCGGCGCGCGCCGGCGGCGGGCTGGACGGCTATCCGCTCGCCGTGGCGGTGCAGGCCGATCTGGTGGCCCGGCAGGGCGAGCGGAGACGCGCGGCCGGACTGTTCCGGGAGGCGGCGGCAGCGGTGGGCTCGACAGCCGAGCGCCGTGCGCTGCTCGACCGGGCCGACGAACTCGACCGGTAGCGGGGAGCGGCCGCACACCACCAGGAGCGGTACGTCGGTCATCTGGACGGCACCGCCTCGCCGATCATGGAGTTGTGGTGGGCGACAAAGCCCCCGTGAACTGCCAAACCAGGCACCACAACTCCATGATCGACGGGCCGGGTCTGTCCCCGCTCAGCGATCTTGCATTTTCTGTCCCGACGCAAGGGGCATAACCGCTCATGTCGACGACCGAAAGTGCAAGATCGGCGCGATCTTCTCGGTTGACCGCCACAGTCCTGACGCAACGGTGCTGACTTGCACCGTAGGGCCGCATGGTCGACCGCGGAGAGTGTCAGCCGCGCTTGGCCAACACCAGGAACCGGGTCCAGGCCGCCGGAGTTTTTCCGGATCATCCGCCGGGCGATCCGCGACCTGCGCGGCCAGCCGGGCGGGCCCCGATCCGGTCGCCATCGTCCGTCGTTTCCCCTGGTTTCTGCCGCTCACCGACCAGGAGGCCCGCGCGGCTGCGCTGAGCGGTCACCCCGACGGGTGCCGGGCCCTGATTGACCGGGTCGAGGACCCCGTCAGCGAGCGAGCGAGAGTCACGCCACCAGGATCGGCACGTCGTACTTCTGGATGCGGTCGTCCCGGGTCACCAGGGTCAGCCCTTCGTGTAGGGCCTGCGCGACCAGCATCCGGTCGAAGGGATCCCGGTGGATCGCCGGCAGCCGACCAGCCGCGATGGCGTGATCGTGGCGGATGGGGAGTTCCCGCAGTTCGGCGTCACGGAGCCGTTCGGCCAGGTCGGCCGGACCGGCCAACTTGCCGAGCGACTGTTTGATCGCGACCTCCCACAGCGTGACCGGGCTCAGGTACACATCGGGTTCGGTGTCGATGCGGTCCTTGATGTCCGCAGCGAGGAGCGGGTCGTCGGTTAGCCACCAGAGCACCACGTGCGTGTCGAGCAAGAGCCTCATCCGGACAGCCCGAAGCCACGAGCAACCTCATCGTTGACCTCGTCGGAATCCCAGTCACCGGTGAGATCCAGCGAGCCGCGCAGAGACCCGCGACCGGTGCGTGTCGTACGACGAAGAGGAATGACCTTGGCGACCGGGTTGCCAGCGCGGCTGATCACGATCTCCTCGCCATGCTCGACCCGTTCGATGATGCGTGACAGGTTCGTCTTCGCATCGTGAATGTTGAACTGCGCCGCAGCTTCACTGGCCACCGAGCCACCTCCTTAGCTAAGAGGTTAGCCCGTGGCGGGGCTCGGAACGAGGAACGACCCGGGAACGACACAGGCTCCTTCCCGCCGAGGGCGGGAAGGAGCTTGGTGACGTCGCACCCCCGTCGCCAATCCCGTCGGCCCGACCGGTGATCGATATGGTGGCCGCATGGAATTGCCATTCGTGGTTGCGCTGCGCGGTTATGACATGCGTCAGGTCGAGAGTCTCTTCGCCGAGGTCGATGGGGCTCTGGCTACCGACAGCGCTGTGGCACGGGCTGCCGCGCGAGACGCGCTGCGGGCGGCGACCCTGCGACGGCGGTTACGTGGCTACGACGTTCGGCAGGTGGATGCGGCGATAGACGAGCGACTCCGGGCGCTCTGACCGCAAGCCCTCCTCGGCGTGGACGGCGAAGGCCGCCCCCGCCGAAGCGGGAGCGGCCCTCGATCAGCCGTACGCGATCAGTTGGCGATCATGCGGCGCAGCACGTACTGCAGGATGCCGCCGTGCCGGTAGTAGTCCGCCTCACCGGGGGTGTCGATCCGCACCACGGCGTCGAACTCCACGCCGGTGTCGGTGGTGACCAGCACGGTGCGGGGGGTCTCACCGTCGTTCAGGGCGGTCACCCCGGTGATGGTGAACGTCTCGGTGCCGGTCAGGCCAAGCGACTCGGCGGTGACGTCCACCGGGAACTGCAGCGGCAGCACGCCCATCCCGATCAGGTTCGAGCGGTGGATGCGCTCGTACGACTCGGCGATGACCGCCCGGACGCCCAGCAGCATCGTGCCCTTGGCCGCCCAGTCCCGCGACGAGCCTGAGCCGTACTCCTTGCCGGCCAGCACGACCAGCGGGATGCCGGCCTCCTGGTAGGCCACCGAGGCGTCGTAGATCGAGGTCTGCTCGCCGGTGAGGTGGTTGACGGTGAAGCCGCCCTCCACCCCGGGCACCAGCTGGTTGCGCAGCCGGATGTTGGCGAAGGTGCCCCGGATCATCACCTCGTGGTTGCCCCGGCGGGAACCGTACGAGTTGAACTCGTGGCGCGGCACGCCGTGCTCGGCCAGGTACGAGCCGGCCGGGGAGTCCGCCTTGATCGCGCCGGCCGGCGAGATGTGGTCGGTGGTCACCGAGTCACCAAGCTTGGCCAGCACCCGGGCGGCGGAGATGTCGACGACCGGGCTCGGCTCCTGCTGCATGCCCTCGAAGTACGGGGGCTTACGCACGTAGGTGGAGTCGCTCTCCCAGGCGAAGGTGTCGCCGGTCGGGGTCGGCAGCGACTGCCACCGCTCGTCGCCGGCGAAGACATCGGCGTACGCGGCGCTGAAACCGGTGGCGCCGATCGCCTGGGCGATGACGTCCTGGATCTCGGCGCTGTTCGGCCAGATCTCGCGCAGGTAGACCGGGTTGCCCTCGGAGTCCTCACCGATCGGCTCGTTGGCCAGGTCGATGTCCATGGTGCCGGCCAGGGCGTAGGCGACCACGAGCGGCGGTGACGCCAGGTAGTTCATCTTGACGTCCGGGTTGATCCGGCCCTCGAAGTTCCGGTTGCCGGAGAGCACCGAGACCACCGACAGGTCGTGCTCGTTGACAGCGGCGGACACCTCCTCGGGCAGCGGGCCCGAGTTGCCAATGCAGGTGGTGCAGCCGTAGCCGACCAGGTTGAAGCCGAGCTTGTCCAGGTACGGGGTGAGGCCGGCCCGCTCGTAGTAGTCCATGACGACCTTCGACCCGGGGGCCAGGGTGGTCTTCACCCACGGCTTGCGGGTCAGGCCCTTCTCCACGGCGTTGCGGGCCAGCAGCGCGGCACCGATCATCACCTGCGGGTTGGACGTGTTGGTGCAGGAGGTGATCGCGGCGATCACCACGGCGCCGTGGTCCAGCTCGTACTCGACGCCGTCGGCGCCGGTGACCCGGACCGGGTTGCTGGCTCGGCCGCCCGCGCCCACCGCAGCGGTCTCCAGGTCACGCGGCTCGTCGGCCGGGTCGCTGAACTCGTTGGCCGGCGGGTCGCTGGCCGGGAAGGACTCGGCGCTGGCCTCGTCGGCCGGGCCGTTGGCGCCGCGCGGCAGCTCCTCGCGGGGGACACCCGGCTTGAGGTCACGCTCACCGACGGAGTCGTCGGCCACGTAGTCGGTCAACGCGGAGCGGAACAGCGTCTTCGCGGCGCCCAGCGGCACCCGGTCCTGCGGGCGCTTCGGGCCGGCGAGCGACGGCTCGATGGTGCCGAGGTCCAGCTCCAGGCGCTCGGAGTAGTCCGGCTCGGCGTCCGGGTCGTGCCAGAGGCCCTGCTCCTTGGCGTACGCCTCGACGAGCGCGACCTGCGCGACGTCGCGGCCGGTCAGCTCCAGGTAGCGGATCGTCTCCGCGTCGATCGGGAAGATCGCCACGGTGGAGCCGTACTCCGGGGACATGTTGCCGATGGTGGCCCGGTTGGCCAGCGGCACGGCACCCACGCCGGGGCCGTAGAACTCGACGAACTTGCCGACCACACCGTGCTTGCGCAGCATCTCGGTGATGGTCAGCACCAGGTCGGTGGCGGTGGTGCCGGCCGGCATCTCACCGGAGAGCTTGAAGCCCACCACCCGGGGGATCAGCATGCTGACCGGCTGGCCGAGCATCGCGGCCTCGGCCTCGATGCCGCCGACGCCCCAGCCCAGCACGCCCAGGCCGTTGACCATCGTGGTGTGCGAGTCGGTGCCGACCACCGTGTCCGGGTACGCCTGGCCGCCCCGCTCCATGATGGTGCGGGCCAGGTACTCGATGTTGACCTGGTGCACGATGCCGGTGCCCGGCGGGACGACCTTGAACTCGTTGAACGCGGTCTGACCCCAGCGCAGGAACTGGTAGCGCTCCTTGTTGCGCTCGTACTCCAGCTCGACGTTGCGGGCGAACGCGTCCTCGCGGCCGAACAGGTCGGCGATGACCGAGTGGTCGATGACCAGCTCGGCCGGGGCGAGGGGGTTGACCTTGCTGGCGTCGCCGCCCAGGTCACGCACTGCCTCGCGCATGGTGGCCAGGTCGACCACGCAGGGCACGCCGGTGAAGTCCTGCATCAGGACCCGCGCCGGGGTGAACTGGATCTCCACGCTCGGGGCGGCGGAGGAGTCCCACTCGCCGAGCTGGCGGATGTGGTCGGCGGTGATGTTCGCGCCGTCCTCGGTCCGCAGCAGGTTCTCCAGCAGGATCTTCAGGCTGTACGGCAGTCGAGCCTGGCCGTCCACCTTGTCGATCTTGAAAATCTCGTAGCTCGCGTCTCCGACGCGTAGCTGGGTCTTCGCACCGAAGGTGTCGAGGCTCGCCACGTCGTACTCCTTCACACCAGCGACCGTGAGTAGTCCTGAGCAGTCTGTCGCACCGGTCCGGGTGCCGCCGAGGTTAGGTGACACTTACCGCCCGATTCCGCTTCCAACAAAACCGTACGTCCGTCTTGCTATCTGCGCAACCTGGCGTCACGGGTCGGGTCACCCACGACCATGCCGCACCATCGGGACGGCGGGGTAGGGTCGGGGCCGATTTGGAAGGGGTGCCGAGTGATCGACGTTCAGCACTGGCTCTCGGCGCTGCCTCCGGGCGTGGTCTACCTGCTCGTCGCCGGCGTGATCGGCGTGGAGAGCATGGGCGTCCCGCTGCCCGGCGAGATCGTCCTGGTCAGCTCCGCCCTGCTCGCCGCCACCGGAGTGGTCGAGCCGGAGTGGGTGGCCAGCGCGGCGGCGTTCGGCGCCATCGTCGGCGACTCCGTCGGGTACGCCGTCGGCCGACGCGGCGGTCGTCCGCTGCTCGCCCGCCTGGGCAGGCGCTTCCCCAAGCACCTCGGCCCGGCGCAGCTCGCCCGTGCCGAACAGAGCTTCGCGCGGCACGGCGTCTGGGCGGTCTTCTTCGGTCGGTTCGTGGCACTGCTGCGGATCCTGGCCGGCCCGCTCGCCGGGGCGCTGCATGTGCCGTACCGCCGCTTCCTGGTTGCCAACGCGGCCGGCGGGTTGGTCTGGGCCTTCGGCACGACGTACCTGCTCTACTCCGTTGGCCGCGCGGCCGAACACTGGCTGAAGGACATCTCCTGGGCCGGGTTGGTCCTCGCGGTGCTCGCCGGGCTCGGCAGCACCTGGTGGCTGCGCCGCCGCGCGCACCGCGTCACGGCCTCCGACGGCGCCGCTGACCTGACGGCGGCCGAGGTGCCTTCCGGCGGTCAGCCGGCTGCGGATGCGCCCGGTGTCGATTCGATGCGGGCGGGCAACGAGCACTGACCTAGGCATGGCGAAGGGCCGGGCCCCGTGGTGGGGTCCGGCCCTTCGGCATGTGGTGGGGGTCAGTTGGTGGCGTAGCCGCGGGTGGCGATCCAGTCGGCGAGGTGTTCGACGCTGCCGACCCGACCGGCCTGTCCGGCACGGCGAGCCTGATCGTCACAGTGGGCAACACCGCACCGACGGTGTCCCTCACCTCGCCCAC
>NZ_JBEZGJ010000267.1:0-6943 GCF_040649965.1 Micromonospora sp. NPDC048843 | reverse complement strand
GGTGATCGACGAGTTGGTGCCGCTGCTCGACGAGGGCGACATCATCGTCGACTGTGGCAACGCCCACTTCGGCGACGGGTGTCGGCGAAGCTGCGCGGGCGCCGACTGGGCCGGGTGGGCGCCGACGCCCGCCCGCCGGGCCGAGCCGCCCGGCGCGCTGCGGGTCGGCACGGTCCGGATCGACGACGTCGATCCGGTGCCCGCGCTGGTGCCGCTGCTCGACGCCGGGCACGTCCACCTCTCCGGGGACGACCGCGCCGGCTGCGACGCGGTCGTGTCCGCGTTGCTGCTGCGAGCCGTCGGCCGCGCCGACCCCGGGGCGGTACGACTCATCGGGTACGACCCGGACCAACTCGGCGGCGGACTGGCCGGGTTCGCTCCGTTGGGCACGGCCGGGCTGCTCACCTTCGTCGGCCCGGGTGGGCTGGGCCCACTGCTGGATGACCTGGTGGAGCAGATCCGCCGGATCAACGAGACGGTCCTCGCCGGCGAGTACGCGTCGCTGCGCGAACTGGCGGCGGCGACCGGCCGACGACCCGAGCCGTGGCGGGTGGCGGTCCTTCTCGGCGGGGAGGAGCTGAACCGGCACGAGCGCGGGCAACTGGACCGGGTGGTGCGGGCCGGCGCCGCCTGCGGCGTACACCTGGTGGTGCACGGTGTGCCGTTGCCGGAGGATCCGACGGTGACCCGGGTGGTGGCCGGCGTGTCCGGCGCGCGGATCGGCGGCTCGGCCGGGCTGCCGGTCCGGCTGGACCCCCCGCCACCGGCGGCGCTGGTCACCGAGACCTGCCGGGACGTCGCCGCCCGGGTGAACGCGGGCCCGCCGCCGACCCCCTTCACCGACCTGCTGCCCCCGCCCGAGCTGATGTGGCGCGAGGACTCCGCCGACGGGCTGACCGCGCCGATCGGTGAGGGCCCGCAGGGCCGGCCGGTGCGGTTGACGCTCGGCGACTACCCACCGCACGCGCTGATCGGCGGGCCGTCCGGCACCGGCAAGACCAACCTGATCTTCGCGTGGATCGGCGCCCTCGCCGCCCGCTACTCCCCCGCCGAGCTGGAGTTCTACCTGCTGGACTTCAAGGAGGGGGTCTCCTTCGCGCGGTTCGCGCAGGGCCGACGCGACCCGAGTTGGCTGCCGCACATGCGGCTGGTCGGCATCAACGTCAACACCGACCGGGAGTTCGGGCTGGCGCTGTTGCGCTTCCTCACCGAGGAGTTACGGCGACGCGCCGACGCGGCCAAGAAACACGAGGTGACAAAGCTGGCCGAGCTGCGGGCGGTCGACCCGACCGGGCACTGGCCACGCATCGTCGCCGTGGTGGACGAGTTCCAGATGTTGCTGGCCGGCCGGGACGTGGTCGCCCGGGAGGCGGCCGACCTGCTGGAGGACCTGGCCCGACGCGGCCGCTCCCAGGGCATCCACCTGGTCCTCGCCTCGCAGGACGTGCGGGGCATCGAGGCGCTGTGGGGCCGCCCCGCGCTGGTCGCCCAGTTCACCCTGCGCATCGCGTTGCCCAAGGCGCTGCGCATCCTCGCCGAGCGCAACGACGCGGCGCAGTCGCTGCCGCGCTGGCACGCGGTGGTCAACGCCGAGTCGGGCATGGTGGAGGGCAACGAGGTGGCCCGCATCCCATCGGCCAGCGACTGGGAGACCTGGAGCGGGTTGCAGCACCGGCTGTGGCGGATGCGCGCCCCCGACGCGGCACCCGCCCGGCTCTTCGACGGCGACGCGATCCCCCGGCTGGCGGACGCCCCGGACTTCCGGGCGCTCGCCGTACCGCCGGATGGGACCGTGCCCCGCAACCCGGTGGCCCTGCTCGGCGAGATCATCGACGTGCAGTCCCGCTCGGCGTCACTGCGACTGCCGCGCGCCCCGGGCCGCAACCTCGCGGTGCTCGGCACCCGCGTCGACGAGGCGTGCGCGGTGCTCGACGCGGCGGCCCGGTCACTGGCCCGTCAGCACCCGCCGGGCACCGCCCGGTTCTCCATCGCCTGCCTCGACCCGGACGCCGACCCGATCGCCCGCGCCCTCTACGACGACCTGGCCGACGACGCCGCCTGGTACGACGAGGAAACCGTCGGCGAGCTGATGGCCGAGACGGCCGACGGGCTCAGCGGCCCGGGAAGCCCGCACTACCTGCTGCTGTTCGCTGTCGACGCGGCAGCGGGTGCGCTTGCCGCCCGCGCGGGCCGACGTACCGGCCTGGAGCAGCTGCGCCGGATCATGCACGACGGGCCGGAACGACGCACGCACGTGCTGGCCTGGTGGCGGGGTGTGGCCCGGATGCGCGCCGATCTCGGTGGGCCGGCCGCCCGTACCGACCAGATCGGCGCCTGGGTGGCCCTGGACGCACACGGCGGCGAGCTGGGCTCGTCGCTCTATCCGGGCACCGGCGGCCCGGACTGGTATCCCCGCCCCTGGCGGGGGCTCTTCTTCGACCGGGCGGTGCACCGCACCGGACAGGTGATCATCCCGTACGGACCGACACGATGAACGAACCGGTGACCAGTGAGACGTACGCGGCACAGTTGCGGCGGCTGGCCGACCTCAGCGCGCGGGTGCGCGAGCAGCGCGCCGAGGCGCACACCTGGCACGAGCGGCAGTGCGTTGCGGCCGAGCGGGCCGTCACCGACGCGGCCGAGCAGCTTCAGAGCGCCGAGGAGGAGCTGGTCGCCGCCCGTGAGCAGCAGGAACGGGTCGACGCCGAGGTGGCCCACCTGTGGCAGCAGGTCCGCTCGCGCCTCGGTGCCCGCCGTCTCGGTGGCCCGCCCGCCCCGGCGAACGGCGTCGGGGCCAGCGACCCGGTGCTGCTGCTCGCCAAGGCCCGGGACCTGCTCGACCGGGCCGGCCAGCCGGGCGAGCTGCCGGGCTCGGTCAACCCGCTGCTGGCGCTCTGCGGGGTGGCCGGCGGTGTGCTGGCGTACGCGCTGGGCGCCGGCGCCCGCGCGCTCGGCGTCGGGTACGGCGGGGACCTGGCGGTCGGACTACCGGTGCTGGCGCTGGTGGTGACGCTGCTCGGGCCGTTGGTCGGCCTGGTGCCGGCCCGGGTGCTGGCCGACCGCCGACACGCGGTGCTCGGCCCCCGACCGATCACTGTGGTCCTCGGCGCCGGTCTGCTGACCACCGTGCTGCTGCTGATCCTCGGCCGCTGACCCGACGAACGGCCCCGAGTGGCCGAAGTCGAAGTCGACGACCGGACGTGGCGCTCGTTGCGCTAGACAGCACTAGCTAGGCACCGGCATTGCCGGCTCATCCCTGTTTGGACGAGTCCGGCGAAAGGCTCTGAGCCAAGGCCAGGGTTTCGGGATGGTCTGTGCCCAACACCCGCTTGCGACGTTGAAGGGTGTCCTCGTCAAGAGCGCGCGCCTCCTGGAGACTCCCCTCCCGGCGAAGGATTTCAGCGAGGATGGCCGCCGCCTGCAGAGTGCTGCGATGGTCGGGACCAAGCCTGCGTCTGAGTTCGGCAAGGGATAGGCGACCAGACGTCCGCGCCTCGTCCATTTCTCCGAGATTCGCGAGGTCGAGAGCGAGTTGGACCTTGGTAATCAGAGTGTCCGGATGATCGTGACCAAGCACGACTTCCCGGCGGTCCAGAATCTGGCGGTGCAGAGACGCCGCAGCTTCGTGTTCACCAAGCTCGGACATTCGATTAGCCAGGTTGTTGGCGGAAAGCAGAGTCTTGGGATCATCGTCACCGAAGACCCGCCGCAGGCGAGTGAGAGTGTCGTGGTTCAGCTGCCGTGCGTCCTGGTACCTCCCGAGGTCGGCCATGGCCCTGGCGCAGTTGCCAGCCGACGACAAGGTCTCCGGATCGTCCGGGCCGAGCAGACGCTGCAAGCGGTCAAGTGTGTCCGTCTCGATGCCCAACGCGTCGGGATGCGCAGGGGGAAGCGTCGCCGACTGACGCCGAGCTGCCCGCAAGACATCCAGATCGTCGCTGCCCAGCGATTGAGACCATCTCTCGCGAGCGGTCCGGGCGAGCTCATTCGCTGATGCGGCCTGTCCGGACAGCTCAAGGTACCGGGCGGCATCGAGAACGACACTCCGATAATCCTGGCTGCCCGCCTTGGCGGATTCGGGCGCCAGCCGTAAATGCAAGCCAACGTGAGCCGTCAAGATGGACCAGAGCGGCCGGAGGGTCAACTCAGCGGGGTCGCCGGATCGGTTCGCGGCGAGCAATTCACCGGCCAACTGCCACTGCCTGCTCCGCGCCCGTACGGTGAGCAGATCCCGCACGACTGCCGCCGTCGTGCGGTGCACCACGAGCGACCCCCCGTCCGAGTCGAGCCGCGCAAGGCCGAATTCCACCAGCCGTCCCACCGATGACCTCAGTTTGACGGGTGAGGCCTTGGCGAGGGCGCTTCGACTTCCCTCCTGCGGCGTACAAGTGAGCCAGGTGAAGGGAATCGGCTCTGGTCCCAGGAACGAACACAGATTCAGGATGCTGACCCCGACGGGGTCCTCAACGCTGAGCCGTTCGACGGAGAGCGCGACCACCGCAGCCAACGACAGTGGATATCCGACGGGCCTGCCGCGGTCCAGAATCTCGATCGCATGTGCTTCGACCGCATCGACGTACTCACTGGCACGCATGCCCGTTGCCACCATGAACCCCGCCGCTTGCGCTACCGCCAGGGGCAGATCGCCTACCGCATTCGCGACCCTGTCCGCGTCCGACGGGCTGATCCCGCTCAGCTGCGCCGTCAACAAGGACACTGACTCCGTCCGGGAAAATACATCCACTTGAATCAACACCCCTAGCTGATTCCAGAAGTTGGCTCGCGAGGTGATCAGCACTTGGCCAGGACCATCGGGAATTGCCGGTGAAGCGAGCTCAGATCCCGGCATGTTGTCGAGCACCACCAACCAGCCCCGGTGGTCACGCAGCCAGCCTCGAGCCTTCTCGGCAGCATTCTTGACCGGTGTGCCTTCGGTTGCTTCACCCACTTCGATAGCCAACGCCGCCAATTGTTCTGTTACGAGCGGAGGCTGTTCGGCAGCTATCCACCAGATCACGGAAAAGCGCCTTTTGAATCTGTGCGAATATTCGACTGCCACACTTGTCTTACCGGACCCACCTATGCCGTACAGACACACGACAGATGATTCGAGTCGCAGTTGAAGTTCATCCAACATTTGTTCTCGGCCGGTGAACAACGGATTCCGACTGGGCATACGACGCGGGCCCGGTTGCTCGGTTTCAGCGGTTACAACCGTCTTGGATCTCCGGCGCGGCCACAGCAACACCGCCTCGGACCCCACACACATGAGAGTTATGACGCCTAAGGTCAACCACGGATTCTGTCGTACCAGGTCAAGGACCCTGGGCCAACGCTGCTGGTCGGAAGCTGCGTTAGCTGCAAGGCCGCTCAGCGCAGCAAATATCGGAACACCGGCCACGACCCATCCGGCCGAGCGGCGACCATCAGAACCCATGGACGAATCCCTTCGCGGCACCGTCCCCCACATCCAACAGGACGTCGCGTCTGGTGTCACTGACCGTTCACCAGGTCCTCGGGTTGTGAAGCGCCCAGGGCAGGGTGTGCCCAGGGCAGGCGCCCACCCTCGATACGGCCGGCGCCCGCCCTCGATGCGGCCGGTCAGGCCGGGATCAGCACGGCCTCGCGGAGCAGTCGGCGGGCCAGGGTGACCCGGTCGGCGTCGTCGGGCAGGCCGGGCAGGTCACCGACCCGGGTGACAGTGCCGGTCAGCAGGGCGCGGGCTGCCGGCTCGCAGCTCGCCGGGAGGGTGATGGTGCGGTCGAAGAGCCGCAGCGCCACCGTGTCCGGGTCGTGCGGCACCAACTGCCAGCGCAGGCCGGGCCGCAGGGCGACCCGGGAGTCGGCGTCCAGGGTGGCCAGCGCGTCGGCCTGGGCGAGCGGTCGGATCGGCGCCGGGCGGGCCGCCGGCCAGGCCCGCTGCCGCAGACGCGCGGCGACAGCACCCGGGTCGGCGCGCAGCAGCCAGTCCCGCAACGCCTCCACTGTCTCGGTCAGCTCCGGCTCGATGGCGTCCGGGTCGGCGACGTCGGTGCCGAACGGCAGGCTGGCCCGCAGCCGCTGGTCCTCGGCGGCCAGCGCCAACAACTCCTCGACCAGGGCGTAGCGGGTGAGCGCGCGGATACCCACTGTCAGATGCAGCGAGCTGGCGTCCTGCGCCTGCGCGCTGTGCAGCCACCCCCGGGGCAGGTAGAGCGCGTCACCGGGGGCGAGCACCACGTCCAGCGCGGCCGGGCCCTGCGCGGTGGCACCGACCTCGTCGGCGCGCCCACCCCACTGCTGCTTCTCCAGCGGGTCGGGCAGCACCGGCGGGTGGATCCGCCAGCGCTTGCGGCCGTCGACCTGGAGCACGAACACGTCGTGGGTGTCGTAGTGGGTGGCGAAGCCCTGGCTGCCGGCAGGGGTCAGATAGGCGTTGATCTGCAACGGCTGGTTAAGCGCGAGGCCCAGGTCGCGGGCGAAGTCGACGAGCGGCGGCCAGATCCGGTGCAGTCCCTGCAACACCAGGGTCGCCCCGGACGCGTACTGCTCCAGAACCCGCTCGTCGAGCACCTGGTCGCCGATCTCGGCTCCCGCGCCGCCGCCGCCGGTCCAGCGCGACGCCGCGACCAACTGGCCGTCCTTGGCGACGCGCAGGAACGGGGTACGCAGGCCGCGCCGGCTCAGCAACTCGTCGGCGTCTGCGGGGCTGAGCAGGTCGGTGAAGCCGGCCGGGTCGGGCAGTTCGGCGGCCCGGGACAGCAGCGGGGTGTGCCCCCAGTGCGCGGCGGCGAACTTGGCCGGTTCGACCGAGACGCAGCGGGCCAGCGCCGCGGTGGCCTCGGCGGACGGAACCGCCGGGCGGCCGTGGTTGGGTCTCGCCGCTGGTGTGGCGAATGTGCACGCCCACCGCTGGCGGCACAACTTCGCCCACGAGTGGAAGCGTGCCGGCGGAAATACCGGC
>NZ_JBEZGJ010000266.1:0-6988 GCF_040649965.1 Micromonospora sp. NPDC048843 | reverse complement strand
GGGAGCGGCGGATCGATCAGATCCGCGCACCAGACGAGGCGCGAGGGGACGGGTGGAATAACCGTTGGGGGACGGTTCCCACCTGTTTGGACCGGCGGCGTGAGCGGGCGATGCTTACGGGGGTGAGTGTTGCCCGCCGCCGCCGGCCCCGCCGGCGAGCGCCCACCACGACCTCAGGGTCGTGGTGGGCGCTTTGCGTCGGTTATCCGGTCGGTACGCGGTCCACGGGGGTCGTCGGCTTCGCTTCGACGACCCGGCGCAGCGCGGCGACGTGCCGCTCCCGGGATGGTCCGGCGAGCAGGTGCCCGAGCGCGGCCAGCAGACCCAGCCCGCCCACGATCAGCCAGTGCCGGTCGCCGAGGTGCTGGAGGCTTACCCCGCCGAGGGTGGGCGCGACGAACGCCGCCGCGGGGAACGTCAGGTAGAAGACCGACTGGTAGCGCGCTCGGAGCTGCGGTGGCGCCAGGTCCGCGTTGATCTGCGCGTTGGGCGGGGCGGCGAGCATCGAGCCGACCGTCCAGATCACCGCGGCACCCAGGTAGATGGCCAGTTCGTCGGCGATGGCTAGCGCCCCGAAACCGAGCGCGAGCAGCGCCGTGGAGGCGGCCAGCACGACGTCCTTGCGGTGCTTGTCGATCAGCCGGGGTACGAACAACTGCCCGACCACGATCAGCGCGCCGCCGAGCGCCACCACCAGCCCGTACGCCGACGGGCCCAGGCCGTCCGCGCGCATGGCCAGCGGCATGATGGTCGACGTCTGCATGGTGAGTACGGCCAGCACGAAGGTGAGCCCGACGAAGACCAGGAAGGTGCGGTCGGTGAGCGCGGTGTGCAGTCCCGGCCGGCGGGCCCGGACGGACTTCGGTGCCGCGCCTGTGGCGGGCGGGGGGTCGGCCGCCGGTCGGGCCAACCGCAGGGTTTCGGGCACTTTCCAGGCGATCACGGCTGCGGCGGTCAGTGTGGCGCCCGCGTCTACCAGGAACAGTGCGGTGAAGCTCGCCTCGGCCAGGACCCCGGCGAGCAGCGAGGCGACCGCCATGCCCAGGTTGAACGCCCAGAACTGAAGGTTGAACGCGCGCGAGCGGCGCTCGGCGGGCACCACGTCGACGATCGCCGCCACGAACGCCGGGCTGGGCATCGAGTGGACCACGCCGATCAGCGCGGAGAGCACAGCGATCAGCAGCAGGGGTCGGGTGAAGGCGAGCGCCACCATCAGGCCGACAGTGGCCAGGTGTGCGGCGAGCAGGGTCGCCCGGCGTCCCCACCGGTCGGCGAGCACCCCGCCGAGCAGCACTCCGGCCGCCCCGCCGGCCCCGTACGCGCCGACCACAGTGCCGGCCAGCCCTTCGCTCGCGCCGCGTACGTCGGTGAGGTAGAGCGAGAGGAACAGCATGGCGAACGCGCCGGCCCGGTTGATCAGCAGGCCGGCCCAGAGGTACCAGAAGGTGGCGGGTAGTCCGCCTGCGGTGTCGTGCCACCAGCGCCGCAGGGCGTGCACCCGACCTCCCGACAGTTCAGGTTGTTAACTGTTTCCACTGCACAGTAGGAACTCCGGCACCGCCGCGCCACTCATTACGCCTCGGCGGGCTGTGGGGCACGGGAGGTGGTCGTCGGTGCCAGTGCCTCGCCGGAGCGGCGCAGCGCTGTCGCACGCCGTTCCCGGGCCGGCCCCGACACCAGGTGGGCCACAGCGGTCAGGAGGCCGAGCGCGGCACAGCCGTACCAGAGGGTGTCGTTGCCGGCGTGCTCGCGCACCAGGCCACCGAGGATCGGCGCGCTGGCCCCGGCGATCTGCCACGAGAGGGAGAACACGCCCTGGTACCGACCGCGCAGTTCGGCCGGGGACAACTCGGCGATCAGCGTGGAGTTGGAGGGCGAGTTCAGCATCTCGCCGACCGTCCAGATCAGCACTGTCAGCCCGTAGAACCAGGGGGTGCCGGCGAACGCGGTCAGTCCGAACCCCACGCCCATCACCACGGACGCCAGCGCGAGCACGTGTGAGCGGCTCCGACCCCGGATCAGCCGGGGCACGAAGAGTTGGCCGACCACGATGAGGATGCCGTTGAGCGCGATCACCGAGCCGTAGGTGGCGGGGCTCAGACCGTCGTCGCCCATCGCGATCGGCAGCATCGAGATGTGCTGGAGGAACACCAGCGCGGCGAACAGGTTGAGTGCCACGAAGCCGAGGTAGACCCGGTCGGTGAGGATCGTGCGCAGGGCGCCGCGCGGAGCCGCCGCTGCCGTGACGGCGGTGGCGGGGCCGGCCTGTCGGGTCTCCGGCACCTTGCTGAAGATGATCAGGGCGGTGATCAGCATGGTGGCCGCGTCGACCACGAACAGCAGCAGGTAGTCGGCCTGGGCGGCGAGTCCGGCGAGGACGGCGGCGCAGGCGAAACCGAGGTTGATCGCCCAGTAGTTGAGCGAGAAGGCGCGCAGCCGGTCCTTCGCCGGCACCACGTCGATCATCATCGCCCCGAACGCGGGCCGTGCCGCCTCGGCGAACATTCCGAGCAGCAGCGCGCCCAGCGCCACCGCCCAGAGATCCCGGGCCAGCCCGAGCCCGAGCATCATGGCCGCCGCGCCCACGTGGGCGGTCAGCAGCGTCGGCCGGCGGCCCCACCGGTCGGCGAGGGTGCCGCCGGCGGTGGTGCCGAACGCCCCGCCGACACCCCAGAGGCCGATCACCAGACCGGCCTGCGAGGCCGAGAAGCCGCGTTCCTGGGTCAGGTAGATGGCGAGGAAGACCAGGACGAACGAGCCGAGTCGGTTGATCAGGGTGCCCGACCACAGGTACCAGAAGGTGGTCGGTAGGCCGCCGGTGGTGTCCCGGAACCAACTCCGCATCGTCCGCATATGGCGCCCCGCTTGCAAGTAATGACCGATGAGACTGGCGTGCCTTACAACCCTAATGGCGGCCGGATCCGCTGGTCATCAGCTTTTTCACGTGGTGGTCGTCACGACGGCTGCCCGCGTGTCCGTCGGGCGGTTGAGGCAGGATGATCCGCATGACTGCGAGCGAAGGGCCCACCGTCGGGACGCTGGTCCTGCTGCGACACGGTGAGAGCGACTGGAATGCCAAGAACCTCTTCACCGGCTGGGTGGACGTCGACCTGACCGAGAAGGGCGAGGGCGAGGCGCGGCGCGGCGGCGAGTTGATGCGCGAGCACAGCCTGCTGCCCGACGTCGTGCACACCAGCGTGATGCGCCGTGCGATCCGCACCGCCGAGCTGGCGCTCAACGCCGCCGACCGGCACTGGATCGCCGTGCGCCGGTCGTGGCGGCTCAACGAACGCCACTACGGCGCCCTGCAGGGCAAGAACAAGAAGCAGACCCTCGACGAGTACGGCGAGGAGCAGTTCATGCTCTGGCGCCGGTCGTACGACACGCCACCGCCTCCCATCGACGACAACGACGAGTGGTCGCAGGTGGGTGACCCGCGCTATGCGCTGCTGCCGACCGAGCTGATGCCGCGCACCGAGTGCCTCAAGGACGTCGTCGACCGGATGCTGCCCTACTGGTACGACTCGATCGTGCCGGACATCCTGGCCGGCCGGACGGTGCTGGTGGCCGCGCACGGCAACTCGCTGCGCGCCCTCGTCAAGCACCTCGACCAGATCTCCGACGAGGCGATCGCCAAGCTGAACATCCCGACGGGCATCCCGCTGCGCTACGACCTCGACCCGCAGCTGCGTCCGCTCACCCTGGGCGGCACCTACCTCGACCCGACCGCTGCGAAGGCAGCCGCCGCGGCGGTGGCCAACCAGGGGCGCTGAGCCACCAGAAAGGGGCCTCTCGTCATCGCGGACAGCGATGGCGAGGGGCCCCTTTTCGTGCCGGTCAGTTACTGCTGGGCGCGCTCTCCCCGGTGATCAGGTAGATCACGTGCTCGCCGGCGTTGACCGCGTGGTCGGCGAAGCGCTCGTAGAAGCGGCCCAGCAGGGTGGCGTCGATCGCCGTCTCCACCCCGTACGGCCAGTCGTCACCGAGCAGCACGGCGAACAGGTTCTTGTGCAGCTCGTCCATGGCGTCGTCGTCGCGGTCCAGCTCGCCGGCGAGGTCGGCGTCGGGCTTCGCCAGCACCGAACCGATCTTCACGGCCATCCGGTCGGCGATCTCGGACATCTCGGTGAAGACCGTCCGCAGCTCGGCCGGGACGGCGGGGGAGGGGTGCCGGCGCAGCGCTGTCTTCGCCACGTGCTCGGCGAGGTCGCCCATCCGCTCCAGATCAGCGGCCACGTGCAGCGCGGTGATCATCGCCCGGAGGTCGGAGGCGACCGGCGCCTGTCGGGCGAGCAGGTCACAGACCCGCTCCTCGACGTGCCGGTAGAGGTCGTCGATCTCGGCGTCCCGCTCGATGACCGTCTCGGCGGCCTGCCGGTCGGCGGTGAGCAGGGCCCGGGTGGCCTGGCGCATGGCGGCGCGGACGCCCTCCGCCATGTCCACCAGCAGTTGGCTGACGATCTGGAGGTCGGCCCGGAACTCGTCGCGCATCATCACGTCCTGTGGTCGGTCGCCGCCGACGGGTGCCGGCGCAGGGGGTTGAGCAGGTGCGACGCCAACGGTAGGGCGCGCGGACGGATCCCGGATGAACCAGGGTGAACGACGCCAGACGTGGGGGTGAACACTTCCGTAAGTGAGGGTAGTTCGTCCCGTTCTGTGTGGTAGCCAGGTTAACAATGACCCTACGATCGCCGGGTGGAGTGGGCGGTGGCGGTCGTGGTGGCCCTGGCGTTGGTGGCCGGGATGGCCGCCGGTCTGCTGCTGCCCCGGTTCCTGCCGAGGCGGGACGGTCACTCCACGTCGACGGGGAGCGTCAGCTTCCGCTGGAGCAGGGGGAGGCCCGCGATAGCCGACGAGCAGCAGGCCGGGCTCGGCCGCCGGACGATCGACTCACTCCGGGCCGGTGTCGTGGTTCTGGACAACGACGACGTCCCCGTGCTGATCAACCCGGCCGCCCGCGCGATGGGGCTGCTGCGTACCGGCAGCACTCCCGGCTCAATCGCCGCGCACCCGCTGATCCGTACCCTTGCCGGCCAGGTGCGACGCACCGGCGTACGACGCGAGATCGAGCTGGACCTGCCCCGAGGTCGCGACAGTGCGGGGGAGAACCCGCTCGGCGTGCACCTGCGGGCGATGGGTCTCGGCAACGGCTTCATCGCCGTCGAGGCGGTCGACGTGACCGAGTCGCACCGGCTGACCCGGGTACGACGCGACTTCGTGGCCAACGTGAGCCACGAGCTGAAGACCCCGATCGGGGCCCTGCAACTGCTCGCCGAGGCGCTGCTTGACGCGACCGAGCCGGCCGACGCCGCAGCGCCCGACCTCTCCGAGGACCTGGTTGCCGCCCGCCGGTTCGCCGAACGGATCCAGCACGAGTCGACCCGGCTGGGTCGGCTGGTGCAGGAGTTGCTGGAGTTGACCCGGTTGCAGGGGGCAGAGCCGCAGCCGCCACCGGAGCCGGTCGCGCTGGACTGGGTGATCGCCGAGGTGGTCGACCGGACCCGCACCACTGCCTCCGCCCGGGGTGTCGCGGTGGCGGTGGACGGGGCGCGCGGTCTCACCGCCTACGGCAGCGACTCCCAACTCGCCACGGCGGTGGCGAACCTGGTGGAGAACGCCATCAACTACTCGGGCGAGGACACCACGGTGCGGGTGACCCTCCGCGGCGACGACGAGCACGTCGAGGTCGCCGTCGCTGACCAGGGCATCGGTATCGCCCCCACCGACGTGGACCGGATCTTCGAGCGGTTCTACCGGGCCGACCAGGCCCGCTCGCGTGCCACCGGCGGCACCGGGCTCGGCCTGGCGATCGTGAAACACATTGCGAGCAACCATGGCGGACGGGTCGAGGTGTCGAGCACTCTTGGTGGTGGATCGACGTTCACCCTCCGGCTGCCCGCCAGTCCACCGGACGACCTCCTGGCGACACTGCCGCCGGTTGGGATCGAGTCCGGTCCGACTGGGCTACGGCAGGTCTGACAGCAAATGGAAAGGAAATCCCCGTTGAGCCGCGTTCTGGTGGTCGAGGACGAGGAGTCGTTCTCCGACGCCTTGTCGTACATGCTCCGTAAGGAGGGCTTTGAGGTATCGGTCGCCGCGACCGGCACCGACGCCCTCACCGAGTTCGACCGGACCGGCGCCGACATCGTGCTGCTCGACCTGATGTTGCCCGAGATGTCCGGGACCGAGGTCTGCCGGCAGTTGCGGCAGCGCTCCGCCGTGCCGATCATCATGGTCACCGCCCGGGACAGCGAGATCGACAAGGTGGTCGGGCTGGAGATCGGCGCCGACGACTACGTCACGAAGCCGTACTCGCCGCGGGAACTGGTCGCCCGGATCCGGGCGGTGCTGCGCCGGCAGAGCCCGGAGGTGGCCGAGGCGGGTGCGCCGACGCTGGCCGCCGGGCCGGTGCGGATGGACATCGAGCGGCACGTGGTGACCGTCGACGGCGGGGCCGTGCAGCTGCCGCTGAAGGAATTCGAGCTGCTGGAGCTGCTCCTGCGCAACGCGGGCCGGGTGCTGACCCGCGGCCAGCTCATCGACCGGGTCTGGGGCGCCGACTACGTCGGTGACACCAAGACGCTGGACGTGCACGTCAAGCGGCTGCGCTCCAAGATCGAGCCGGAGCCGTCCGCGCCGCGCTTCATCGTGACGGTGCGGGGTCTGGGCTACAAGTTCGAGCCGTGATCGACGTACGCGAAGGGGGTCTGCGTGCGACGCAGGCCCCCTTTTGGGCTGTGCTGCGGTGCCTTTGGAGCTGATGTCGCGAACGAGTCAGACGCTGATGTCGTCAACGATTCAGCTCCAAAGGCGTTCCGACTCATGCCTGGGATGCGCGGCTGCTCAGGCGGCCGTCGGGGCGAGAAGTGCGGTGATCGGCACCCAGAGCTAGACCCAACGCCGTTCAGTTAAGTGGTTGGTGTGGTCGTCAAGGGTCGGGGATGACGATGTCGATACTGGTGGTGGCTTGGTAGCTGCGCCGGTCGAT
>NZ_JBEZGJ010000265.1:0-6989 GCF_040649965.1 Micromonospora sp. NPDC048843 | reverse complement strand
TTCGCCGGCCTGGGGCACGTCGCGCTCGCCGTGTGGGCGGTGATCGTGATCGTGCCGATCCTCTGGACCTTCCTCGCCGCGTTCAAGAACACCAGCGAGATCTTCAGCAGCCCGTGGACGCTGCCGGCCGAGCTGCGCTGGGAGAACTTCGGGCGGGCCTGGACCAAGGCGCACGTCGGGCGGTACTTCCTCAACAGCGTGATCGTGGTGTCGTGCAGCACGTTCCTCACCATGCTGCTCGGCTCGATGGCCGCGTACGTGCTGGCCCGCTACAAGTTCTGGGGCAACCGGGCTGTCTACTTCCTCTTCGTCTCGGGCTTGGCCTTCCCGGTCTTCCTGGCACTGGTGCCGCTCTTCTTCGTGGTGAAGAACCTCGGTCTGCTGGACACCCACACCGGCGTGGTACTGGTCTACACCGCGTACTCGTTGCCGTTCACCGTGTTCTTCCTGGCCGCGTTCTTCAAGACGCTGCCGTCGTCGGTGGCCGAGGCGGGGATGATCGACGGCTGCGGGCACAGCCGGCTGTTCTTCCAGGTGATGATGCCGATGGCGAAGCCGGGTCTGATCAGCGTCGCGATCTTCAACATCATCGGTCAGTGGGCGCAGTACCAACTCCCGTTGGTGCTGCTCTCCAACGCCAAGGACAAATGGGTGCTCACCCAGGGCATCGCCGACATCTCCGTCAACGCCGGCTACGAGGCGGACTGGTCCGGGCTGTTCGCCGCGCTGACCATCGCCATCCTCCCGATGATCCTCGTGTACGCGGTCTTCCAGCGTCAGATCCAGGCCGGCCTCACCTCCGGAGCGGTGAAGTAGGACGTCTCACCGCTCGTCGACGCGGGTGTGCCAGGAGCGCCACAGGGCTGCGTACGCCCCGCCGGCCGCGACCAGCTCGTCGTGGCTGCCGATCTCGGTGATCCGACCGTCGGCGAGCACGGCCACCCGGTCGGCGTCGTGCGCGGTGTTGAGTCGGTGCGCGATCGCGATGACGGTCCGCCCGACCAGCACTGCGGCCAGCGCGCGTTCGGTCCGGCGGGCGGTGGACGGGTCGAGCGCGGCGGTCGCCTCGTCCAGGATCAGCGTGTGCGGGTCGGCGAGCACCAACCGGGCCAGCGCGAGCTGTTGGGCCTCGGCCGCACCGAGTTGGCGGGCCCCGTCGCCGAGCTGGGTGTCCAGGTCGTCGGGTAGCTCGGCGAACCAATCGGCGCCCACTGTGAGCAGCGCGGCGCGCATCTGGTCGTCGGAGGCGTCGGGCGCGGCGAAGGAGAGGTTGTCGCGTACCGAGCCGATGAAGACGTGGTGCTCCTGGGTGACCAGGGCGATCCGGCGGCGTCGCTCGGCCGGGTCGAGGTCGGTGACCGGGCACCCGCCGATGGTGACGACGCCGTGGCGCGGCGCGTCGATCCCGGCCAGCAGCCGGGCCAGTGTGGACTTGCCGGCGCCGGACGGGCCGACGACCGCCAGCCGCTCACCGGGCTGCACCTCAAGGTCGATGCCGTGCAGCACGTCCGGCCCGTCGGAGTAGGAGAACCGGGCGCCACTGACGAGGAGCCGCTCGCCCCGTGGTGAGGCGGTCGTGCCGGGTGCTTCGGGCGGGACCATGCCGACGCCGAGCAGCCGCGCGTACGACGCGAAACCGCGTTGCGCCTGCTCGGTCCACTGCAACAGCCGGTCCAACGGGTCGATCGCCTGTTGCAGGTAGAGCGCGGCGGCGACCACCGCGCCGAGCGACACCATGTCCCGGGAGAGCAGGTAGCCCCCGACGAGCAGGACCATGGCGATCGGCAGCGGATAGCTGGCCTCGACGACCGAGAAGAACACGGTACGCAGCGCGAGGGTCGCGCGACGGGCCTGCCACAGCTCTGTGATGCGGGTGGTGCCGTGCCGGATCCGGTCATCGGTCAGCCGCAGCGCCTCCACTGTGCGCGCGCCCTCGGCGGTGGTGGTCAGTGTCTCGGTCAGCTCGGCCGCCGCCGCGCCCTCGGTGAGGTACGCGGAGCTGGCCCGGCGCAGGTACCAGCGGGTCAGCGCCACTATCGACGGGAGCCCGGCCAGCGCGGCCAGCCCGAGAAGGGGGTGCAGCAGGAAGATGGCCCCGAACAGCAACGTCAACTGCACAGTGGCGATGACCATGGTGGGCACCACGTCCCGGACGGTGGTGCCGACAGTCGACACGTCGACCGAGCTGCGGGTGGCCAGGTCCCCGGAGCCGGCACGCTCGACGACCGAGACGGGCAGCCCGAGAGTCCGGGAGACGAACTCCTCGCGCAGTTCGGCGACGGCCCGTTCGCCGAAGCGGTGGCCGGCGTACTGCGCGTACCGGGAGAGCAGGGCGCTGACCAGGACGCAGCCGGCGATGGCCAGTGCCAGCCGGTCCACAGTGGCCACACTCGCGCCCGCGGTGACCTGGTCGGCGATGGTGCCCAGCAGCCACGGCGGGGCGAGCCCGGCGACCGCGGCGGCGCTGTGCAGCGCCAGCACGACTCCGACGGCGCGCCGGTGCCGGCTGATCATGTCCCGCAGGGCCCGGCGGACGGTGCCCCGGTCGGCGACCGGCAGCCGGCTCACCGGTACGCCTCCTCGCTGCCGCGGGCCACCAGGTGCCGGTAGGCCGGGTCGTCGTCGAGCAGGTCGGCGTGGCTGCCGGTGGCGGTGATCCGGCCGGCGCTCAGAAGCGCGACCAGGTCGGCCCGGCCGAGCAGCAGCGGCGACGTGGCGATCACCACCGTGGTCCGCCCGGCCCGCGCGGCCCGCAGCCGCTCGGCGATCCGCGCCTCGGTGTGCGCGTCCACCGCCGACGTCGGGTCGACGAGGATCAGCACCTCCGGTTCGTTGCTCAGCGCCCGGGCCAGGCGCAGCCGTTGGCGTTGACCGCCGGAGAGTGTCCGGGCTCGGGCGTCGATCGGGGTGTTCAGCCCGGCGGGCAGGGCGTCGACGACGTCCTGCGCCGAGGCGGTCCCCAGGGACGCGCTGATCCGTTCGTCTTCGTCATCGTCGTCGGCGCCGACGCGCAGGATGTCGCGCAGCGTGCCGGCGAAGAGGTACGAGTCGTGGTCGGCGACGAGGATCCGCGCGCGGACCTCGTCCAGGGCGACCTCGCGCACCGGCACGCCGCCCCAGGTGACGTCGCTGGCGACGTACCGGCCGAGCCGGTCGGCCAACGCCACGGCCGCCGCCGGGTCGTCTGCCGCAACACCGGTCAGGTGGCCGGCGCGCACTGTCAGGCCGGTCACCGGGTCGTGCAGGTCGGCCGGGCCGTCCGGCCCGGCCAGGTCGTCCGGCCGGCGTGCCTCGGGCACGGCGCCCGGCCACCGGCGGCCCGGACCACCGACGTCGTCCGGCGTCACGTTGAGCAGGTCGGCGATCCGTCGGGCGGCGACCCGACCGCGGATGAGCTGGTAACTGCCCTCCAGCAGGAACCAGACCGGCACGATCAGAGTCGCCACGTAGCCGTAGACGGCGACCAACTCGCCGATCGTGACCTCACCGGTCACCGCCATCCGGGCCGTCAGCCAGACCACCGCCGCCAGGAACAACCCGGGAATGGCGACAGTCGCCGCGTCGATCCAGCTGTTGACAGCGCCGACCCGGTAGCCCTCGGCGCGTAGCTCCTGGGACCGGGCCGCGTACCGCCGGGCGAACAGGTCCCGACCGCCCACCCCGGCGAGCACCCGCAGCCCGGCCACGATGTCACCGGATCGGGCGGTGAGCGCGCCCTGCTGCCGGCGATAGACCGATTCGACCTGCTCCAGACGGCGCAGCAGCGGCCCCACGATCAGACCGACGATCGGCACCCCCACCAGCACGCAGAGCGCGAGCATCGGCGAGATCGACCAGAGCACCACGGCGATCACGGCGTACGCGACGACAGCGCCGACGCCCGGCCCGGTCAGCGTCAGCACCTGAGCCGTCCAGTCGATGTCGGAACCGCCGATGGTGGACACCTCGCCCGCCCCGACCCGGCGGGGCAGCACCGCGCCGATGCGGGACAGATGGCGCAGCAGGACCTCCGCCGAGCGGGCCTTGGCGTCCTCCCGGATGAAGGTCATCGTGCGGTGCCGCATGATGCCCAGGTAGGACAGGGCCACGCCCGCGACGACGATCGCCGCGACCCAGAGCGCCAGGGCCTGGGTGTCGCGTTCGCGCAGCCCGTCGTCGACGGCGCGGGCGATCAGGTAGGGCCGAGCCGAGAGCCCGATCATCCAGGCCGTGCCGATCAGGCTGCCGCGCAGCACCCGCCAGGGTTGGCAGCGGACCAGCCACCAGAGGTAGCGCATCGGACCGCGGGCGTCGGGGGTGCCAGGATCGGGATGCGGGATCTGCGGAGGCACCCGATCACGCTACCGACCGGCCCTGACACCCCACCGACCCGATCATGGTGAGGTGCGCCTCCGTTTCTGTCGGACGGGAGAGGCAGAATCACGTTCGTGCTGGTGGCGGTGGTGTCCGACGAGCGGGGTGGGGGAGTGCTGTGCCCGCTGGACGCCACCGGCCAGCCGACCGGCCAGCCCGAGGTCGTCACCGATCTGGTCGCCGCGGTCGCCGCACGCGAGGCCGCCGAGCACCCGCGCTGGGTCTGGTCGACCGCCACGGCGGTCTACCAGACGCTGCTGCGCGCCGGCGTCCGGGTCGACCGGTGTCACGACGTGGAGTTGACCGAGGCGTTGCTGCTCGGGCATGTGGGCCGTTGGGGCGAGCCCCGCTCGCTGGCCGCCGCCTGGGCCCGGCTGACCGGCGCGGCGGTGCCGCCCGACCCGCCGCCGCGCGCCGCCGCGCCACCCGGGCACGGGCAGGGCGCGCTCTTCGACACACTGCCCGGTCCGCCGGGCCCGGGCATCGAGGCACTGATCCAGGTGTACGCCGACCAGCTCACCCGCGTCGCGGCGACCGAGCACCCCGGCCGGTTCCGGTTGCTGGTGGCCGCCGAGTCGGCCGGCGCGCTGATCGCGGCGGAGATGGGCGTCGTCGGGCTGCCCTGGCGTGCCGACGTGCACAACGAGATCCTGCACGAGCTGCTCGGCGAGGCGTCCCCGGTCGGTGGTCCGCCACGCCGACTCGCCGAGCTGGCCGCCCGGATCGCCGACGCGCTCGGCGTACGCGGCCTGCACACCGACTCGCCGGCGGAGCTGCTGAAGGCGTTCGCCCGGGTCGGGGTGGAGCTGCCCAACACCCGGGCCTGGGTGCTGCGCGGGGTGGACCATCCGGCGGTGCCGCTGGTGCTGGAATACAAGGAGCTCTACCGGATCTGGACGGCGCACGGCTGGTCCTGGCTCGATCAGTGGGCGCGGGGCGGCCGTTTCCAACCGGAGTACGTGCCGGCAGGTGTCGTCTCCGGCCGGTGGGCCACCCGGGGTGGTGGCGCGTTGCAGATCCCCAAGGTGATCCGGCGGGCGGTGGTGGCCGATCCGGGCTGGCGGTTGGTGGTCGCCGACGCCGGCCAGTTGGAGCCCCGGGTGCTGGCCGCGGTCTCCGGTGACGCGCGGTTGGCGGCGGCGGGGGGTGCCGGCGATCTCTACGCGGCCCTGGCCCGGGACTCGTTCGGCGGTGACCGGGCCAAGGCCAAGGTGGCCCTGCTCGGCGCGATGTACGGGCAGACCGGCGGGGCCGCGGTGCCCGCGTTGGCGGTGCTGAAGCGCAGTTACCCGACGGCGTTCGGTTACGTCGAGGCGGCGGCACGTACCGGTGAGAACGGTGGGCTGGTGCGGTCGTGGCTGGGGCGCACGTGTCCGCCCGGCTCGGCCGGGTTCGGGGATCTCGACGACGAGCCTTCCGATCCGGAGGGGGCGGGTGATCCGCACAGTCCGCGTGCGCGTGCCGCCCGGTCCCGGGGGCGCTTCACCCGCAACTTCGTCATCCAGGCCACGGCTGCGGAGTGGGCCTCCACGTTGCTGGCCACGCTTCGGACGGAGCTGTCCGGCACCGATGCCGAGCTGGTCTTCTTCCAGCACGACGAGGTGGTCGTGCACGCGCCGGCCGATCAGGCGGACGCGGTCGCCGAGGCTGTCAATCGGTCGGGCGAGCGCGCCTCCGCGCTGCTCTTCGGTGCGACGCCGGTTCGGTTCCCGCTGGACCTGTCCATCGTCGACTGCTACGCCGACGCGGCCTGACCTGCTGAGTGTCCGTGTCGGCGGATGCCGGTCGTGTAACGGTTGTGCTATTTCTCCTTTTCGCCCCGCCACCCCCGGCCGGCCCTCCTCGTTGCAGTGTCCGTAGGAGGGGACGGAACTGTCACGTTCCGTCCCGTGCTGGAGGGGGCGCAGCTGAACCGGATCGCAGGAATGATCATCGCCGCAGGCGGAGGACGACGGATCGGTGGTCCCGAGGCGCTGCTGCACCAGGGTGACAAGCCCCTGGTGAACCAGATGATCGACACGATGACCGAGGCGGGCTGCGAGCAGATCGTGGTCGTCCTGGGGGCTGCCGCCGAGCAGGTCCAGGAAACCGCCGACCTGGGCAAGGCGACCGTTGTGATCAACAAGGCGTGGGGCACCGGAGTCGGCTCGTCCATCCGGGCCGGCCTGGCCGCCATGGACGATGAGGGGATCGAGGCGGTGGTGGTGGTGCCTGTCGACATGCCGGGCCTGACCGCCGAGGCGGTCAGCCGGGTGGCCGCGCTGCCGTACCCGGACGTGCTGGTCTGTGCCACCTACGACGGGCTGCGCGGTTACCCGATGTTGTTCGGCCGCCGGCACTGGCCCGGCATCGCCACCCTGGCCAGCGCCGACGTGGGCGCCCGGCCGTACCTGTTGGCGCACAAGGACCAGATCGTCGACATCGCCTGCGACTCGGTGGCCGACGGCAGCCGGGTCGACACTCCGGAGCTGATGGAGATGTACGGGCTCACCGTCCCGCCGCAGCGCGTCGGGGTCTGAGGACGCGTCCTGCCGGGCTCCCCGAAGTGCGTGATGTCTACAGCAGCCCACCTGCCGCACCCCGGTCCGCTCACCTCGATGGCCGCGCCTGCCAACCGATGGGTGCCGGTCAGGTAA
>NZ_JBEZGJ010000264.1:0-7043 GCF_040649965.1 Micromonospora sp. NPDC048843 | reverse complement strand
TTCGGATCCGTGTAGCCATCCGGGGTCCAGTACACGGGGTAACAGAGCCGTGAGTTGGTCTCCGGTGAGCCCGGCAGGTCGTTCAGGTCGCAGTCGGCATCCGAGTAGGTGACGTGAATGTCGGCACCCGACTCGGTGCGGATGTTCTGGATCCGCCACCGAGAGAACAGGGGCGCCCCGGCCAGAACATTGGCGCGGTTGGCCAACTCCACACCGGTGAACCGCACCGGCGGGTCGGTGACGGTGCCGCCGACGTGCCCGGCGTGGACCAGCTCCTTGAGCCACAGCGACGCCGAACCGGCGACCTTCGGTGCCTTGAACTCATGGCTCAGGCTCCACGACTCGACGTCGGTGAAAGTGGCGCCGGTCCGTACCTGCGTCGTGACCTTCGTGAGTCGCTTGGTGCTGAAGAACACCGGTGCCAGCTTGTCCGTGCAGGGGGTCTCGGCGCACTCCCGGTCCCATGGCACGTCCGGCCAGTTCGCCTTGACCGGCTTGCCGTCCTTGTAGCATTCCGCGACGAGGCAACGGTCAGCAGTGCTGAAGAGCACCCGAGCGGTGGCAGCGACAGTGGGATGATTCGCGTGCAATCCGTACTCGATCTTGGCCAGGTTTCCGCCCCGGGTGAACGACACCCGGTTGTCCTTGTCGCCCGCGGCACCGTAGTAGCCCGTCTCGCCGGCCGAATAGTAGTAGCGGACCGTGTTGCCGTGTACGTCCACAACCTTGTCGAGCATCCAGCGCCACGCCTGCTTGCAGGACGAGTCCTTGAACGCGCTGGCGTGGCAGTCCTCGTTCGGATGGTTGCCGAACACCGGGATCGTCCACCGGGAGTTCGCCGAGGTGACCTCGCTGGCGAAGAAGTACTGCGTGCCGTCCGGCGTGGTGACCGTCCAACGCTCGGACGTCGCGCTGCTCGCTGCGGCCGGGGTGCCCGCGAGTTGGATCTTCCAGTTGCTGTCGCTCTGTGCGCGCCAGACACCCGTCGTGTCGTCCTTGATGAGGGAGGCGTTGACGCCGTTGAGCGAGATGGTGACGTTCGGCGAGTCACCCTTCCAGCACTGGTCGTCGGTCTTCTTGTCCTTGTTGTTCGGATCCTTACCGGCGACAGCGTCGCGGTCATCAGTGCAGGTGACGTAGGTGCGTTCGACGAAGCCGGGCGCGTACTCCCAGCCGTCGCCGATCCACGAGGCCTGGTTGTTGGCGCCGGCCATCCGGCCATCCACGACCTGGGACGAGTAGTTGAGTGAAACCTCCGGGAGTGGCCCTTCCGCCGGAGGAAGCCGAACCTGGTTGGCGTACGAGAAGCCCCCGGCACCATCCCCCGCGGTCCACGACCCGGACGCCTTCAGGTCCGTTGCCTTGTAGTCACCCTCCGCCGAGGCGTCCTCAGCGGTGATGGCGAACACCATCGGGGCCGCGCCGGACAGAGCCAGCTCGGTCGACAGGGTTTTCGCTGTCCCATCGTTTGTCGTCTCCACCGCCACGACCTGCTGACAGTCCGACAGTTGCGGAGTGGTCACCGCGCAGGCCGGCAGCCGTTTGAGAGTCAGCCGTTCGCCCCAGCCCGCCCCGTACAACTGCCGAATTCCGGCGTAGTCGAAGGTCGCCTCAGCCGCTCCCGCATCGCCGTCGACGACGACAACAGGGCCAGTGACGCCCAATCGACGCGAGTGCCGCTCGTCCAGCACCCGCACCTGAACTCGTTGCGGAGCCTGGGCGTCCGGCGCGGCCGAGACCGTGACGGGTAGGTGACCGGCCAGGCCCTTGGCCCTCTTCCCCGGGCTTCCGGCAACCGCAAACGTCGCCTGCCCGGCCGCTGGCCACACGGCGTCCTTCGGCGTGGTCCACCTGCCACCGTCGTCGGGCAGCGGTGTGCGGTCGATGGGCACCGGGCGGGCCGAAGCCGCCTTGGCAGCCTTCACCGCGCGGTCACCCGATGGCACCTCGGCAGCCTCGGCAGGCTGCGCCACGGTCAGTGTCGATGCCACCAGCACCGCGACCATGCTCAGGGCGATCATCCGGCGTGGACGGGACAGGGCCGTTCGAAGCTGCGACATGGCACCTTCCTGACACAAGGGGGGAGGCAGGAGAGTTCGGGTGCAAGCGATGTGATGAGGACGGCAGGTCACACCCCGTCGGGGCACGATCAGCCAGCGGCGAGGTCGGCGATCCGTTCCGGGGCAAGCGTGGAGGTCCAGATCCGTACGTCGTCGACGACACCACCGAGCCGCGAGTGACGGCTCCCGCTGGTGTCCCCGCCGCAACCGATCAGGGTGGGTCCGCCCGCCATCCAAGGAGTGACCGGACCGTCAACCTCGCCCTGCGCGACTCCGTCGACGTACAGGCGGACCTTGCCGGCGCCGAGGTCGTAGACACCGGCGAGGTGCGTCCACTTGCCGAGCGTCGGTGGCTGCTGCGACTCCGAGTTGTGCCAGGCGGCATTCGCTGCGGGCGAGTCCGGCATTCCGAAGTGCCATCGATTGGCGCCCGGGTGGTAGCCGAGATAAAGGCCGGTATTGCCACTGGATATCTGCGACATCACCGTGTGGTGCCCGGTGGTCCTTTCGAGCAGCACCCAGGCGGTCAGTGTGAACGAGGCATCGGTACGCACGAGAGGACCAGGGGCCTCCGCACAGGAGTTCTCGGCCAACTCCAGGCCGAGGGCACCGTCCCGACCGAAGCCCCGATCGCGTGCCCAGGCGTACGGGCCGGTGATGGTCAGGTCGCGGCCGTTGCCGGACGTGTCGGTCAGATAGGTCGGTGTGTCGCTGGCCGGGCCGTCCAGCGGCCACAGACCCTCCAGCTTCACCCCCGGGTTACCTCCGTGCGCGGTGGCCACCTGGGCGGCGGTGAGTGCGCCCTGCCAGGCCTGTACGCCGCTGACTGCCCCCAGGACGTGATCCACTGGATTGCCCAACCACATAGCACAGCCGATGGTGGTGGGGCCGTTGGCCTGCCACGGGGTCGCGACCCTGGGGGCCGACGAGGCCAGGACACCGTTGACGTACAGGCTCATCTGCCGGGCGGTGGCGTCGTAGACCCCGGTCAGATGAGTCCACCTACCCACGTCGGCAGCGATACTGTTGGGGGATCTTGGCCACGGCCCCGAGGAAACGTTGGTATCGGCATCCATCATCATCATCGCCCAGTAATGAGTGCCGTCCACCACCCGGGTGCCGAGATACCAACCGCTGTACTGATTGCCGTCCTGACCGATGACCGTCTGGTTGCCGAGGCCCGCCGCGTCCAGCTTGACCCACGCCGCCACAGTGAACGACTCGTCGGTGCGCACCGAGGGCCCGTCCGTCGCCGCGCACTGCTTCCAGCCGTCCAGTTTCATCGCCGAGGCGACCCGGCCGTACTGGTCCTCGACCCACGACGCACCCTCGGGCACCACAGCGTCGGAGGATCGGCCAGTGGCCTCGGCGCCACTACCGCGCAGCTGCCAGTCGCCGACCAGGCCGGCGGGCAGTTCGGTGGCGGCGCGAGCGATCTGTTCCTCGGAGAGCAGACCCTGCCAGACGCCGGCCTGATCGACCTCGCCGATCAGGTGGTGCAGCTCCGAATCTGCGTTCCCGAAACAACCGACGAGGAAGCGGCTCTTCGCGTCCCATGGCGTGAACGGGATCTCACCCTCGGACGCGAATTGTCCATTCACGTACAACCGCATCATCCGCGCGACCGGGTCCACGGTGGCCGCCACATGCTGCCACTGGCCAAGCGGGGTGGACGTCGGCGCATAGATGCCGGTGAAGGCGGCCGTTTCGAAGTCGCCGGCGGTCAGGCCCAGCTCCCAGCGATCCCGCACGTGGTGGTACAGGAGGTAGAACGAGGGCCGTACCGTCCCGACCTGAGCGAAAACGGTACGAAGGGAGGACTTGTCGGCCAGGTTCACCCAACCGGAGACGGTGTACTCCGCGTCGGTGCGGATCACTGGCGCACTTTGCGCGCAGCCCGTGCCGTCCACGGCAAGCGCAGTACCCGGGACTCCCTTACGGTCGGTGCCATAGCTGGCCCCACCGCCGAGAGTCAGGTTCCGTCCCTGTCCGGAGTCGTCGAGTCCGTTCCCATCGAGCCGCCAGGTGGCCTGTGGCTGGGCCTGGGTGATCCGTCCGGTGAAGAAGTTGAACGCGGTCCGTGCCGAGTAGTTGCCGGCGTTGTCCTGCGCCCAGACGTAGACGACAGTTCGGCCGACCTCCGGGGTGAAGGTGACTGTCGTCGTGCCGGTGGATGCCTGGAAGGCCTGCATCGCGTCGGTCCCGATGCCGTAGGCGAACTGCTTGACGCCGGACATGGCGTCAGCAGAGGTGAAGCTGAGTGTCACAGGCGCGCCCGCGACCGGGGTGCCCGAAACGCGGGTGACCACTGGCGCGGTGGGAGCGGTGTGGTCAACCCGGAAATAGCAGTATCCCGTCCAGCCGCTGCCCTCGCCAGCCACGTCGTCATAACCCTGCACCCGCCAGTTGTAGGCCCCGTCGGCGAGAGCGGGGGCGGCCCATCCGCGCTCGACGCCGGAGGTGGTCCACGCCGAGGTGTGGTCAGCGGGGTTGGTCGGACCGTTGATGTCGAACTGCACCTTCACCGAGCCGTCGCCGTCGTTGGCCTTGCCGTAGAGCGTCGGGGTGGGGACGTTGACCCATGGCCCCGGTGACGTCGTGCTGCAGTTGCCGCCCGGCGACGTGCGGATCGCCACCGGCGCGGAGGGCCGGGACTGGTACGTTGCCTTCAGCTTGACGTTGGCCGGGTCGAATTTGGCCCAGTGTCCGCCACTCTCGCTTCCCATCTTGAGACCGAAGGTTATCGAGGCAGCGCCCGCATTGGCGTGCCGCTGGACGTGGTAGCCGACGTTCGCCCCATTGAAACTCTGCCAATTGGCCGACTGACCGCAGTTGGCCCCGACGGTTTTGGTCTGCAGCGGGCCTCCATGCAGCCACGTATTGGCCATGCCATTCCAGCTGGGAGTGGCGCTTGCCAATGAGTTCGTCTGCCAGATACCGAGAGACTCAGTACAGTTCCCCGTGTGCACCAGGTACGCGTCGACACTAGTCGTATTCACGAGGCGCCGGCCTGACATCGCGGAAATGTCGAAGTAGAAGTGCGACCGCCAGATGTCCCCATGGCTGTCCCAATTTGAGCCGACGCGGGCCACCTCTCGGGGCCAGGAACTACCCGAGGTCCATTGACGGTCTGGGTCGGAATCGTTCACGGGGGCCCACCTGGCCCACTTCATGTCATAGCTCGGGTCGATGAAGACCGGGAACTGGCCCCCGCTCAACACCGCCGGGTCCACGGCCACGGTGAGTGATCCTTCGTCGACACGAACGTCGACCCGAGCCACCGCAGCGGCGTCGGACGGACCACGGACACTCGAGCTGGTCACGGGGCGTTCCCCGCTGGGGTCGAGGGTCCCGGCACCCCGCTTCCCGACGGAGGGCTCACCAGTCGCCGCCGTCGAGTCCCATGCCATCGCCGGCGGGGCAGCCGCGAACAACCCACCCGGACCGGAGATGGTGACGCGATTGTCGGTCACCGCCACGTCGGCCGATCCGCCGAGGACGAACCGCGTCTCCCGGACTGCCGGGTTCTTCGCCGCCACAGCACTCTTGACCACGAGCAGGTGCGAGAAGCCCCCGCGTTCGGCCCGCACCACCAGGTCGACGTCCGGGTAGACGTTCGGGTAGGTGATCGTGTCGCCATCGATGACGCCCTGCGGCAGCGCGCTCGGCCACCCGAGCGAGAAGTCCGCGCCAGCGCCGGTCATGACGGCGAACGGGCCTTGCCCGCCCTGGGAGAAGACCACGTCGGCCGTGGAGGCGACCGGACGGACGCGACCGTCGCCGCCGACCACCAACGTCGTGTCGATCCCCCGCCAACGGCTACCGACCTTCGCCCACTGCGGCTCGGCCCACGACTCAAGCGTGAGCTCACCGGAGGGTTGCGCGAAGACCTTCGTGGTCTCCGAGGCTGCCGCCAGCACCTCGACCGCCGTGTCGCAGGTGCGTGCGAGCGAGATGGCTGCGTCCTCGGACGGCGCCATTGCCGCACCGTCGGCGGCGGCTGCGGAACAAGGGTTCGATTCGGGGGCAGCGGTGGCCTGACCGCTCGCCCCGACAACCGCTATCGCGCCCGCCAAAAGGGTGCCGGCCGTAAATTTTGCCAGCCAGGCATGACGAAGTAGAACCACAGCCGCACCCCCGTAGAGCAGCCCAAGAAGTCTTGCGGCAGACAATACATAGATCCACTGCGTTTAACCATACGCAATTCTGGCAATATTTATTGAGGCCGAATCCAGGGCAGATATACCATTTTGGTCGGTTGGCAACGATGGTCAGGATTGGGCCGCTGGCGCTCCGCGATAAGCGGCCGTACCGGCGGCGTCGCCCACCGGAAGGCGGCAACCCCTCCCGTCGTGCCGCAGCAAACATACGGCGACCAGACAGTGCGAATCGCTCGAATTCGACCGTTTCCGATGGTGTGGCGCGGGATGCGGCGAAGACTCTTCCGGCAGCAGAGCATTGTTGAATACACGAATTGGTCGCCGCCGCAACCTCGCGTGGCGCAATCCCGCTGTCGCCCGCACCAATGGGACCAATTCACACATCATGAAGGGCCCGTTCGGGGCGCCTACCCGAGACCGGCCCAGTCCACACGGCACCCTGCCCCAGCGCCGGCCCGGCCCAGGCCCCGCCAACGGCGCAGGCCGGGAATGGCCGACCATTTTCACGCTGGGCTGCCCCGCTCGCCCCCTTCATGGGCGATCGCGCCCTCCCTGGTCGTGCTCGATCCGGGAGTTGGTGGCCTCGTGCCGCCGGGAGGGGACTATCCCCCCGGATCGAGCACGACCTGGTGGGACGCGAGGTTCCGTGCGGAGCGCTGCCGGCCGATCCGGCGTCACGTTCTGCCCCGCCTCGGACCGGTACGGGGCGCGCGAACCGCGCTGAACCGCATGATCCACTCGGCTTTCATGACGTCGGGGCATCCCCGGCACCCGGACACCGCGACTTTCAGGAACCCGAGTCGATCAGGTCACCCTGGCCGCC
>NZ_JBEZGJ010000263.1:0-7100 GCF_040649965.1 Micromonospora sp. NPDC048843 | reverse complement strand
CCGGCAGGACGTTCGCCCGCACCAGGAAGGCGATGCACGAGTCGCAGGGCCGCTCGGCGGGCCCACCAGCGGGATCGCCCGGCTCACGGACCCGGAAGATCTCGAAGCGGGCGCCCTCCAGCAGCGCCGCTGCCTCGGCCCGGCCCATCGGCGCGATGCCCTCGGCGGCGCGGCGGTGGTCGTACTCGTGCAGGACGTCGGAGATCACGATCAGCTCGGCGTGCGCCGCCCCGCCGCGAACCAACTCGCCGGGGGGCAGCTGGTCGAGATAGTCGCGGACCAGCGGGTGATGGTTGAGTGGCACGTCGGCCTTCGTGCCCTGGGCCGTCCAGATCCGTCCGTCGATGGTCAGGTGCGCGGCGGTGTTCGGGGTGGCGCCCCGATGGATTTCCCGGAGCAGCAGGCTCGACGGGTCGAGGGTGCGGGGAGCCGTCGGCCCGACGGGCTGGCTACGCCGGTACAGCTCCGCCACCACAGTGCTCGGCACCCGGGGCCAGGTGGTGACAGTGCCGGTTTGCTTGTCGATGACTGTCGTCGGCAGGTCACCCGGCACCGTGCGCACCTCGGTGGGCACGACGGACGTGATGACCCACCCCAGGTCGAACTCGTCGACCATTGCGGTGCACTCGTGGCCGAGACGCTGCGAGTCACGGCGGGCCCAGGTGGCCGCGAGCTGCTCGGCCTGTTGACGGTCGATCACGCATTGAAACTACCGGACTACGCGGATCGATGGCGGCCGGTATTGTCTTGCTCTACCGACGGTGACGGGAGGGCGGCGGTGGACGAACAGGCGGACCGGGGCGTCAATCGCGAGCTAAGGGCCCGATTCGACGACGTTTACGGGCAATACCAGCAGCTCAGGTCCGGTTTGGACACGCTCCAGACACGACTCGCCGCGCTGCGGGTGACCCGTCGCTCGGCTGACGGCCAGGTGACGGCCACAGTGGGCGCGCAGGGCCAGTTGATCAAGGTTGAGCTGACGCCGGCCATCTACCGAGACCGCGACGCTGACGCGCTCGGCCGAAAGGTCACCGAAACGATCCGGGCCGCCGCGACCGCCGCCGCCGACGCCACCCGCGACCTCGTCGCGGAGAGCATGCCGGCCGGCTCCGGGGCGACCGACTTCCTCAAGACCGGCGACTACGCCACGCTGCTCGGTCGGGCCGACGCCGTCCTCGGCAACGGTGAGGCGAAGCCATGACCGACGGGCAGCTCTGGCTTGATCCGTCCCGGGCCCTCCGGGGTGGTGCCGACCTGGCGCTCGCCGGCGATGCGGTGACGGCCCGCCGTGCGGCGGAGGGTGGCGCGATCGAGGCCGCCAGCGGTGCCCGGCCCTGGGGCCGCGACGACATCGGCGCCGCCTTCGAGCGCAACTACCGCGGGTTCGAGCAGACAGTGCTGCGGGCCTGGGCCGGCGTCGGGCACCGGCTCACCGAGCTGGGCAGCGACGTGGTCGAGGCGGTCGACGCGAGCGTGCAGACCGACGGGGCCAACGCCGCCCGGGTCGGTCGGGCCGCCGACCGGCGTTGACGGTCGACGATCCCGATGAGCGTGCTGCCGAGCCCCATCCCGCACCCCCTGGACTACGCGCCCTGGGACGTGCCCGGCTGGATCTACGAGGCCCTCGACTGGGTGGTCGGCGTGCAGTGGCCGGAGGGCAACGAGCGGGCCGTCTGGGACGTCGCCGACCAGTGGTACGCGGTCGCCTCCGTGCTCGCCGGGCCGCACGCCGACGCCGCCGCGGCCGCCGTCGAGGTGCACAACGGGTACGGCGGCGTCGGGGCTGTCGACGCGGCGTTCGAGGCGGCCTGGCGGGGAATCGCCGAGGGCGCTGACGCCCCGCTTTCCGTGCTGCTCGCGGTCACGGCCGACCTGGGCCGCCTGGTCGAGGAGTGCGGCTGCGACATCGAGGGCGCCAAGCTGGAAGTCTGGATCGAGCTGGGCATCCTGGTCATCGAGCTTCTCACAGTGGCGGTGGCGGCGGTGTTGACCGCCGGTGCGGCAACCCCGGCCGCCGGCGCGGCGATCACCGCGACACGACTGCTGGTTCAACAGATCTTCAAGCGGCTGATGGGCCAACTGGCCAGCAAGTCCCTCAAGCACGGGCTCAAGGAGGCCGGCGAGCGGGCCGCCAAGGAGGTCGCCCGAGGTGGTGCACGCGGGCTCGCCAAGCGGGCCGTCCGTGGCGGGCTGGAGGAGGCCACCGAGGAGGCCGGGGTCACCCTGGCCACCCAGGCGTACCAGAACTCCACCGGGCGGGCGCACGGCCTGGACCTCACCGATCTCGGCGCCTCGGCGGTCGGCGGGCTGGCCGGCGGGGCGGTGGCACCGCTGGCCGGCCTGGGCCGGCACGCGACCGGGCGAGCGGCGAAAGTCGGGGAGCACCTCGGGCGGGAGATGACCGGCGAGGTGCTCGCCGACAGCGCGGCGAGCCTGGCCACCGGTCAGGGCCTGACCTCGATGGAGGACGTGGCGCGCGCCGCCGCGTCCGGGGCCACCGGTTCGGCGACCGGGCAGACCGACCACGCGCTACGCGCCCGGCTCGACGCACAGGCCAACGCCCTTGCCGGAGCATCATTCACGGGCCCCTCCCTCCCGGCTGTGCCGCCCGTCGCGGGGGACGCGGTCTCTGCGGGAGGGTCTCCCTCCGTCGGGGTCTCGTCTGCGGTGGCCTCGGCTGCGACGGGCGCTCCTTCTGCGGGGGCTGCCGGTGGTGTGGCCTCGGGTGGCGTGGCGACGGCTGCGAGCATTCCGATGCAGGCGACGGAGAGCGTTGCCACCACGCCGTCGAACCAGTCGGCTGCGCCGACGACACCGGCTGTCGAGCAGTCACGGGGAGCCGGGCTGGCGTCTCCGGTCGCGCCCGACGTGCAGACGTCGTCACCGATGCCGGTTGGCGCGGTGTCCGACGTGGACGCGGTGGATCGTTCGGTACGCGCGTCCGAGGTGACTCCGTCGACGGGCGGGTCGTTCGGCGACAGAGCGGGCGTCGCACACCCGTCCGACCCCGTGCCCTCGGCGACGACCACCACCCCGGCCACGTCGGCGGTGGATGTCGGTCCCGTCGCGTCGGCTTCGGCTGCCGATCCGGCCACCTCGGCGGTGGCCGACCCGAGTCGGCCTGTGGTGGGTGCTGATCCGAGGCTTTCGTCGGCGTCCGCGCCCGTGGTCGGTCCCCTCGAATCGAGCGGCGGGCCGGCTGCCAGCGGTGTGCCGCCAACCCACCCCGGCAGCTCACCGCACCCCACCACCTCCGGACCGACCGCATGGTCTCCGGCGACCGGCCCCTCCGCGCCGACGACCACCCCCGGGCTGGCGGCGCCGGTCACCTTCGGCGTCCCGACCACCACCCACGGGCCACTGCCGGTCGCCTCCACCCCACCGGCGGTGGGTCGGTTCGCCGTGCCCTCGCGTGTCCCCACCCGGGCGACGCCCGCACCGGTGCGAGCGCCCGACCATCCCGCCCGGGGAAGGGCGTCGATCCCCGTCGACGTGGCAGCGTTCGGCGCCCCGACGGTGCGCGAGCCGGAGACCAACGATTCGTACGCGGCGCAGTGGGCCGCTGCGGCGGAAGCCGCCGAGCGGCGGCGCTACCAGGACCACTACGAGTCGGTGCGGATCGGGTTCGAGAACAACCGCCGGCAGGCCGAGGCCTCCCGACTGCGCACCCGCGCCGTGGAGCACGATCGGCGAGCCGTCGAGTACGCCACCTACGCCCGGCAACTGCACCAGGCCGGCAACCGGCAGTGGGCCGACGGCTGGCAGCGCGCCGCGAACGAGGAAACTCGCGCGTACGCCGAATGGCGTGACCTGGCAGACGCGGTGCTGGCCGGCACCACGGCCCCGCCGGTAGTGGACATCAGCGCCACCTTCGAGCACGCCAACCGGGACGTGGGCGCCCTGGCGCTCGGCGCGGTGGAGACTGCCGGCCCGTCCATGCTCACCGGCGACGACGATCCGCCGCCGATCGACGACTCCCGGCCGTACGGGCAGCCCGGAGGACTTCGGCCACCGCTCGCCCTGCACCAGGTCGACGTCGAACGACAGATGCCCCGCGGACCGGACGGCACCGTCACCCGCACCGCCGACCCTCGACACGGCGGCTGGTTCGGGCTGCTCAACGACGGCGGTCCCGCGGCCGACGCCACCCGGGGCATCAACTGCTTGGACTGCACACTGTCGCTGTTCGAGACGTGGGTGCACGGGCGACCCCGCGTATCGGCGCCCCGAACGTTCGACGGCTACCTCGACGGTGACATCCGGCGCCCCATCCGTGGCGAGGCGGGCGGCCCCGGTCGGGTGGAGGACGTGACCGGCGGACGCTTCCAGCAACTCCTCGCCCCGGCGTCCGGTCAACGTACGGACGCAGCGCAGGCGCGGCAGGCCGCCGACCGGGGCTACGGCAACCTGCACGACCAACTGCTGCTGGGCGGCCACGGCAGCTACTCGTTCCTGGTCACCGAGTGGGCGCACGGTGGTTCGCACGCCTGGGTGGCGCTCAACCAGAACGGCACAGTGCTCTACGTCGACCCGCAGAACGGCGTGGTCCGGGACCGGCCGCTCTACCCTGACGTGGTCGGCATCGACGCGCTGGTGCTGAGCGGAGACGGCAGACCGATGCCGCTCGGCGGACTACCCCGGGGCCGGTTCAGCGAACGGCCCGACCTGCCGGATCACCCGCCGACGTACGACGACGGCGGCCACGGCGACCCGTACATCAACCGGATGTACCTGCTCCTCGACGGCCCGGGTTCTTCGGGTGCCGATTTCGGCCGGGCCGAACCCGATGATGTTGCTCGATCAATGCCCAACCTCGCCCAGCTCACGAGTGCCGAGCTGGCAGTGCTCACAGAGCTGCGTGGGCGCGCTCTGGGCGCTGCTGACCAGGTCGAGGATGCTTTGGCTCAGGTCGGGCAGGACGTGACCGACGCGCTTGGCCTAGACGAACCAGTCCGATTACGGGATCGCGAGTATCGCGTCAAGGGGCTGGAATCGCTGGCACGGAAGTACCTCGACGAGGCCCGCGTCGCCACGATCGGGGCAACGGACTTTGCAGCAGGCGTCAATGATGTCCTGAGGTTTTGCTTCGAGGTGCCAGCGGGCCAGCATTACAGTAACGCCGTCGACCTAGTCCTTGCCGGCCTGACCGAAGCTGGCTTCTCAGTGCCGACTTCAGCCTGCAAGAACTTCTGGCGCCAGGGAAACCGGTTCTACGGACTGAATTGCACACTTCGTTCGCCGGACGGGATGCTGATCGAGTTGCAGCTGCACACTTCGGTGTCGCGAGAAGTGTGGCTGGCCACCCATGAGGAGTACGAGATCGTAAGGCGTCCTTCGGACAGTCCCGAACGACGAGTCGACGCGCTATTGCGAATGATTAGTGTGAACCGCGCTAGCGGCCTGCCGGATGCGCTGCCGAGCGGGCTCGATCTCCGCTTCCCGGCCAAGGATGCCACCTTCGCCAAGTGGATCAGCCAGAACGTCGGCGTCTGGCGCGAATACCGCGCCTGGCTGACTAGCCAAGGAACGAGCCTTGCACAGGTGGTGCAAGGGCTGGGGTTAGGGTCTCGTGACTTCCCCATAGCGCCGCAGGTTGCCGAAGAGTTGGAGCAGGAGATTGTTGAGCTATTACGTGATCTACCGGATCGATGAGCAGAGCGACGCGGCCGGCCTCTTCGTCATGGATGCGGGCCTAGGTCAGGCTGTTCTCTGGGATCATCGTGCCCGAGCTTGGGCCTACGATCCGGGGCTTGTAGTGCGCTTCCTCGACGACTACCGGAATGCGGACCGTTACAAGAACGTGAGCCGCGCTGACGCTGAGGCAGTGGTTGGAGCAGTCACCGGTGGTGAGACGCTGCCTGACGAAGGTTCAATCCGCGCCATCTTCAAGCGCGGCGGCGGTGTTCACTGAGGGGAACATTCCGATGGTCAGGGGTCTTGTGCTTCCCTCCTGCTACCTCTACTACCAGTCGCCTGTGAAGATCGTCGAGACTCCCGACGGCGGCGCCAGAGTTTGGCGGGTTGCGATCGACACTGGTGCTTGGCAGGAAAAGAACGACCTGTTTAGCGAGATCGTTTTCGACATCGGGGGCGACGTATTTCGGCGCACTCCTGAGGACTTCGTGCAGGAGGTGGAGGCGTTCCGGGCGCACTATCTCGAGGGCGAAGGTCCAATCTTCGCGCTCTACGAGACGGTGCGGTCGATCCAGCTTATTGCGGACGCCGAAGCGCGTCACGAGACGCCGAAGGAGCAGGCGCTCATTCGTGGGATTCGGCAGCGGACGTTCGTCATGTTCGAGGAGCAGCTTCGCGCAGCCGGTGATCCTGGCGCGGACCCCGACATAGCGAGAGTGAAGTAGGCACGCGTCGCGGATGGACAGACGGAGAGCGGTTCGGTGAGACCGGAGGACTGGAGGCTCGGCTGGTACGGACGCAGGTGCGGTACGAGCAGGCAGTCTTCGGTGGCAACGCGAAGTCGTTGGATGAGGCGGAGCGGGATCTCCCAGCGCTGGACGCGGATGTGGCGTTGGCTCGGGGGGCGGCTCCTGCACGCCCGTTTCCTGGAGACCGGGCTGGCGGCGGACAGTGGCGCGCACGGGGTTGGTCGGTGGGTCGAGGAGGCCCGCGAGGAGTTGGGGCTGGCCTGAGCGTGGAAGCGGTCGGTGGGGGTGAAGCCCTGGCGGGGCCGAATAAGATCGACGCATGGCGAAATCCGGTACGCAGAGCGTCAGGTCCACCGTCTGGGCCTGGCCGGTCGGCATCCTGATCGGTCTGGCGATCGGCATTCCCGTGTTCGGTGCGAAGGGTGGCGTCGCCTTCGGTGTCGCCCTCGGCATTGCCTTCGCGCTCGGCCTGGGTGCGATCAGGGGCCGGGCCGACGGTGACCCCGCTCAAGGTGGCTCGGACGGTAGGGCCGCCGGGGATGGCGCCGACGCCTCGGGCCGAGGGTGATCGACTCCGGTTCCTTGAAGTCGGGGCATCCAAGGCCGTGGGATAGCCCGACTTCCGTGAAGCCGAGTGGATCATGGCGCACGCCGGGCACGCCGGGCATGAACGCCGCGCCGGACGCGCCGGGCGCGGGAACGACCGGGCCGCCGGGC
>NZ_JBEZGJ010000262.1:0-7125 GCF_040649965.1 Micromonospora sp. NPDC048843 | reverse complement strand
GCCACCGCGCTGGGCGGGCCATCCCTGGGCGGTCTCGCGGTGCAGTTGCTGGGTGCGGTGCCGACGCTGTTCGTGGACGGGCGTCGGCCGGGCCGCTGTGTCACGGGCGGGAAGGGACGGTGCGGGCCCCTTCCCGCCGTGTGGGTGGTGCGTCGGCCCTCGGCTCAGCCGAGACCGCCCTTGATGGCGCCGATGAGCTCGCCGTTGCTCGTGTCACCGGAGAGCTCCCAGAAGAACGCGCCACCGAGGCCCTGGTTGTTCGCGTACGTCATCTTGCCGTTGATGGTCGACGGGGTGTCGTAGCTCCACCAGTTGCTGCCGCACTTGGCGTACGCGGTGCCGGCGATCGTGCCGGTGGCCGGGCAGGTGTTCTTGAGGACCTTGTAGTCCTCGATGCCGGCCTCGTAGGTGCCCGGCGCCGCGCCGGTGGCGCTGCCACCCGGAGCGGCCTGGGTGACACCGGTCCAGCCCCGACCGTAGAAGCCGATGCCGAGCAGCAGCTTGTTGGCCGGGACGCCCTTGCTCTTGAGCTTCTGGATCGCCGCGTCGGAGTTGAAGCCCTGCTGCGGGATGCCGGTGTACGAGGTGAGCGGTGAGTGCGGTGCCGTCGGACCCTGGGCGGCGAAGGCGCCGAAGTAGTCGTAGGTCATCGGCATCAGCCAGTTGAGGTTGCCGATGGCGCCGGCGTAGTCGGTGGCGTCGATCTTGCCGCCGTTGCTGCCGTCCGCGGTGATGGCGGCGGTGACCAGGGCGCTGGACCCGAACTTCGACCGCAGCGCGCCGATCACGTTCTTGAACGCGTTCGGGCCGCTGGTGTCACAGGTCAGGCCGCAGGCGTTCGGGTACTCCCAGTCGACGTCGATGCCGTCGAAGACGTCCGCCCAGCGCGGGTCCTCGACCAGGTTGTAGCAGCTCTCGGCGAACGCGGCCGGGTTCTGCGCGGCCTGGGTGAAGCCGCCGGACCAGGTCCAGCCACCGAACGACCAGATCACCTTGAGGTGCGGGTTCAGCTGCTTGAGCTTGCGCAGTTGGTTGAAGCTGCCGCGCAGCGGCTGGTCCCACGTGTCGGCGACGCCGTCCACGCTCTCCGCGGCCGTGTACGCCTTCTCGTAGTCGGCGTAGCTGTCACCGATGGCGCAACGGCCACCGGTGGTGTTGCCGAAGGCGTACAGGATATGGGTCAGCTTGGCGGCCGACCCGCTGGTCTGGATGTTCTTGACGTGGTAGTTGCGCCCGTAGACGCCCCACTCGGCGAAGTAACCGACGATCTTCTTGCCACCCGGGTTCGGCGGGTTGGTGGTCGGCGGTGGCGTGGTGGGCGGAGGGGTGGTGGGCGGCGTCGTCGTCGGTGGGGTGGTGGTCGGCGGAGTGGTGGTCGGCGGGGTCGTCCCGCCGCCGCACGCGGCACCGTTGATGGTGCAGTTCAGCGGTGCCTTGTAGGCGCCGCTGCCGTTGTAGCCCCAGCTGAACGAGGCGCCGGGGGCGATGCCGCCGGCCCAGCTCTTCTTGACCGCGACGTAGTGGTTGCCGCTGCTGGTGACGTCGGCGTCCCACGCGCTGCTGATGGTGGTGCCCGACGGCAGGTCGAACTCGATGCGCCAGGTGGTGACGGTGGCGCTGGAGCCGTTGGTGACGGTCACCCTCGTCTCGTGGCCGGTCCCCCAGTCCTGCGCCTTGGTGAAGGTGGTGGTGACAGTGCCGGCGCCGAACGCGGTGGTCACCGGCACCGCTGCGACGGTCACGGCGACCACGGCACCGGCCCAGAGGGCCCGGCGGAGCGATCTTTTCATGAGGCGTCTCCCGAACTGTTAGGAAACTTTCCAAAAGAGATGGTGAGACGGTACTCACGGCGTCATCAGTTCGTCAAGATGTGCATGTTTCGATTTCTCCTGGTGCACGGAGTGCGTACGCTGCGCCCACCCCGGGTCGACACCCGGCCGGCGCGTAGCCTCGGCCCATGACCGTCTTCGACACCCCGATCGACGCCCTCAACGGCGGCCCCGCCGACCTGGCCCGCTACCGCGGCAAGGCGTTGCTGGTCGTCAACGTGGCCTCCCGCTGCGGCCTCACCCCGCAGTACGCCGGCCTCCAGACGCTCGCTGACTCCTACGCCGACCAGGGCCTCGTGGTGCTCGGCGTGCCGTGCAACCAGTTCGCCGGGCAGGAGCCGGGCAGCGCCGCCGAGATCAGCGACTTCTGCCAGGTCAACTACGGTGTCACCTTCCCGCTGACGGAGAAGGTCGACGTCAACGGCCCCGACCGGCACCCGCTCTACGCCGCGCTCGTGGATAGCGCGGACGCCGACGGGCACACCGGTGACGTGCGCTGGAACTTCGAGAAGTTCCTGGTGGCCCCGGACGGCTCGGTCGCCGCCCGCTTCGCCCCCACTGTCGAGCCCGACTCCGACGACCTGCGCGCGGCCATCGAGAAGACCCTCCCCACCTCCTGACGCCCCGGGGCGGCGCGACTGGGCTGAACCAGGCCGGGCTGGACTCGGCCAGGCCGGGCTGGACTCGGTCGATCATGGAGTCGTGGTGCCCGGATTACCGCCATGGGCCCGAAACGCCCCCCACCACAACTCCATGATCGACGGCCTCGCCGGGCCTCCCGACCTCTGGCCGCCACCGGACTGCTCGTCACCCGGAGAGTGGCACGTTGCCGGAGAGCCGGTCGGCGACAAGCGTGAGCAGTACGTTGTGCAGAACGGGCTCGCGCCGCGACCAGGCACCCGGCGGGACAGCGAAGGTCGCGAGGTCCGCGACGAGGACAGCGCGGGCTTGACGGTCCCCGCAGCCGCCCGGCAGCAGGCAGCCGGAATAACCCATCAGTCTGGTCGGGAATGCGTCGTGGGTGGACGGAGTTGGGAACGAGCATGACAACTGTGGGACTGATCGGCAGTGGCAACATCGGCGGCACCCTGGCCCGACTGGCGGTCGACGCCGGCTACGACGTGGTGCTGAGCAACTCGCGGGGCCCGGAGACCCTCACCGACCTGGTCGGGACCCTGGGCACGCGCGCCAGCGCCGGCACCACGCAGGACGCGGCGCAGGTCGGCGACCTGGTGGTGGTCACTGTGCCGCTGAAGGCGTACCGCGCGGTGCCCGTGGAACCGCTGGCCGGCAAGGTCGTCATCGACACCAACAACTACTACCCGCAGCGCGACGGCACCTTCCCGGAGCTGGACTCCGGCGAGACCACCAGCAGTGAGCTGCTCCAGCGGCACCTGCCGGACTCGCGGGTGGTCAAGGTTTTCAACAACATCTACTTCAAGGGCCTCGCCGCGCTCCCCCGGCCGTCCGGCGCGGCCGACCGCAGCGCCCTCGCGATCGCCGGCGACGACGCCGCCGCGAAGGCCGAGGTGACAGCTTTCCTGGACCGGATCGGCTACGACGCGGTGGACGCCGGCCAGCTGGCCGAGGGGTGGCGCTACCAGCCGGACACGCCGGCGTACGGCACGCTCTACTCCGCCAGCCCGACCGACTGGGAGCACCCGGCTCCGGGCGACGCCGCGAAGCTGCGCGCCACCCTAGCCGCCGCCACCCGCTGAGCTGGGCCCGCCACCCTCCCCACGATCGCCTACCGGGTGGTCGGGCGGAGGGTGGCGGGGCGACGGGTCGTCGGCGACGCGGGCCATCCGGTGCGCCAGTTCGGCGCGCAGTCGGTGGACGTTCGGCGTGGTGGCGACCAGCGACACGTGGATCTCCTGCGGGCTCCGCCCGCGGGCCCTGCTCCACAGGCCCACCCGGCCCCATTCCCAGCGGTCCAGTACCGGCCGGGTCCGGTCCCGATCGGCGATGTCGACGACCAGGGTCGGGCTGACCCCGCCCCGCACCTCGGTTCGGGTCAGGTCGGGCCAGTCGACCTGTACCGTCCCAGCGCCGGGCACTGTCAGTTCGAGGAAGTCGCGGGTCAGCCGGAGGGGCAGCCCGCCCTGACGCCGTAGGTGTATTGGGAAGCGGATCGCCGCCAGCAGAAGTATCGGCCCGTGCGGAAGCGGGTTGTACCAGGCATTGCCGAACGCGATGCCGAGCAGCGCGAAGGCCGGCAGGACCACCAGCGCCGCGCAGGTCACCCGGCCCAGCACCCGCCTGCGGGACCGCCGGAACCGAATCTCCCCTGCATCGACCTCCGTCACCATTGCTGTCCAGTAGCCACTCGTGAGCGAACCCAAACAGCTCGCCCCCATGCCTCGGATCGGTAGCGACAGCCGACAAAAAACATCGCTGTGGCAACTTGCGCCGCAGTCCTGTTCACGGGACCCTGTTCTCTGGGTTGCCGCCCGCTCACCGAACGTGCCCCCGGAGGCGACATGCACACGCTCCGTACCGTGCCCCGCCGGCTGCTGGCCGGCTCCGGCGCGCTCCTGCTCGGCACCGCCCTCGCCACCGCCGCCATTCCGATCCCGGCGAACGCCGCGACCGGCGCGGACACCGTCGGATACGTCCGGCTCGCGCACCTCTCCCCGGACACCCCGGCGGTGGACGTCTACCTGGCCGCGCCGGGCGCGGCGAAGCCGCAGGTCTTCCCCGGGGTCGGTTACGGCGTGGTCTCCGACTACCTCGAACTCGCGCCGGGCCGGTACGCGGTGGCCATGCGCGAGGCGGGCGCCCCCGCCAGCGACCCCCCGGTGCTCACCACCGAGGTCGCGGTTACCAGCGGGGACGCCTTCACTGTGGCCGGTGTCGGCCGGCACGCCGACCTCGGCCTGCGGGTGCTCAACGACGATCTCAGCGCCCCCACCGACGGCCGCGCCAAGGTGCGGGTCGTACAGGCGTCGGTGCGGACCCCGGTGCTCGACGTGGCCGCCGCCGACGGCCCGATGATCGCCGACGGGGTGCAGTTCGCCACCACCACCGACTACCAGCAGGTCGAGCCGGGCAGTTGGCGGCTGAAGCTGACGGGGGCCGGCGGGCCGAGCACCGACGCCGAGGTGCGCCTCACCGGCGGCGCCGTCTACTCGCTGCTGGTGCTCGACGCGAAACAGGGCGGGCTCACCGCCGAGCTGCGCCGCGACGCCGAGGGCGGCACTGTCGTCCCGGCCGGCGGGGTGGACACCGGTGCCGGTGGCACCGCCGGGGCCGGGCTCGACGCGTACCCACTGGTGGCCGGCGGTCTGGCCGCGGCGGCCGGCGCGGTGGTAGTGCTGCTCTGGCGCCGGCGGCGGCGCACCACCTGGTGAGCGCCGGGCCGGACCCGTCGATCCGGCGGCACCGAGAGCGCCGGATTCCGCTGGCCGCGCTGGTCGCGGCCGGCGCGGCGCTCTGCCTGGCCGCCGGCACCGGGGTCGGGCTGGCCACCACCGGCCCGCCGCCACCGGTGGCGAGCTGGCACCCCGGCTGCGGTGACGACTGCCCGTCGGTGGCCGCCGCGCCCACGCCACACGGTCCACCCACGCGGGTACGCGTACCGCGCATCGACGTCGACTCACCGCTCACGGTGCTGGTTCTGGACCGCGCCGGCGTGCTGATTCCGCCGACCGACTTCCACACCGCCGGCTGGTACGGCGGCGGCCCCGCCCCGGGCGACACCGGTCCGGCCGTACTCGCCGGGCACCTGGACTCACGACGCGGCCCGGCGGTCTTCGCCCGGCTCGGCGAGCTACGGCCCGGCGACCTGGTGGAGGTGTGGCGCGGCGGGCAGCGGTTGCCGTTCCGGGTGACCGGGTCGCTGCGTACCCGCAAGGACCAGTTTCCGACTGCCGTGGTCTACGGCCCGACGCCCGGGGCGGAGCTGCGCCTGGTCACCTGCGGGGGCGACTTCGACCGGCGGCGCGGCCACTACGTCGACAACGTGGTGGTGTTCGCTGTGACCGAGGCCCCCGACCCGGTCCTGCCGACGTCCGCGGCGGGCTGAGTCAGAGGGGGCGGCGGCCGGCGAAGCCGCACTCTGCCCGGTGGTACCAGCGCACGTCGGAGTCGCCCTCCAGCCAGCACCAGAGCACGGCGCGGCCGGCCCGTTCGCCGGGGAAGTCGAGCAGCACCGGGGCGATGCCCTTGACCTGGATGTCGTGCTGGTGCAGCTCGTCGACGACGGCGTGCAGCCGAGCTTCCAGCGCCTTGACCTCGGCCAGCCCACCGAGCGCGCTCACGCCGTGGTCGGCCAGGTCGGCGCGCAACTCGGCCAGGTCTGCCCGGACGCGGATCAACTCGTCGATGCGCGGTTGCAGGGTGGCCACCAGGTGCCGGGCCTGGGCAAGTGTGAACACCGGGCCAGTATGCGGCACGCACGGCCCCGCGACGCGCCCCGACCGCTCAGTCGGCCTGTGCCGCCAGCTCGCGGGCGCGATCCCGGGCGGCCTCCAGCGCGGCGAGCAGCGCCGCGCGTACGCCGTGCTTCTCCAGCTCACGAATCGCGGAGATGGTGGTGCCGGCCGGCGAGGTGACCGCCTCGCGCAGCTTGACCGGGTGCTCGCCGGAGTCGCGCAGCATCACCGCCGACCCGATCGCGGTCTGCACGATCAACTCGTGCGCCACCTGACGGGGCAGCCCGAGCAGGATCCCGGCGTCGATCATGGCTTCGACCAGCAGGTAGAAGTAGGCCGGGCCGGAGCCGGAGAGCGCGGTGACAGCGTCCTGCTGCGACTCGGGCACCCGGATCGTCTGGCCGAGCGGCTTGAACATCTCCTCGGCAAGCGTGAGGTGCGCCCCGGTGGCGTGCGCGCCGGCGGAGATCGCGGTCATCGCCTCGTCGACCAGCGCCGGGGTGTTGGTCATCACCCGCACCACAGGGGTGCCCTCGGGCAACCGGCGGCTGAAGAAGCTGGTGGGCAGACCGGCACAGAGCGAGATGACGAGCTTGTCTGCCGGCACCTTGGGGCCGATCTCGTCGAGGAGCGCTGCGGCGTCCTGCGGCTTGACCGAGACCGCGAGCACAGCGGCCTCGTCGACCGCGGTCAGGTTGTCGACCACCCGTACGCCGTACCGGGCGGTCAACTCCTCCGCGCGAGCGGGTCGGCGGGCGGTGGCCAGCAGCCGGTCCACCGGCCATCCCGAGCGCAGCAGCCCGGAGAGCATCAACTCACCGATCTTGCCCGCGCCGATCACCGCGACCGTGTGCACTCCGGCTGACATGTCGGCCCGTACCCCCTCGCATTGGGTCGCGGCGCGGCGGACCCGCAGGCCCGCC
>NZ_JBEZGJ010000261.1:0-7219 GCF_040649965.1 Micromonospora sp. NPDC048843 | reverse complement strand
CGGGCGGTGGCGCCCAGCACACCGGTGGGGCCGAGCACCCGGCGGGCGGCGGCGACCGGCAGGTCGTCGGCGCCGACGTGGCCTCCGGCGGCGCCAACCGCCAGCGCCACGTGCAACCGGTCGTTGACCAGGCAGGTCGCGCCGTACGACGCGCAGAGCGCCAACACCCGCCGGGTCAGGTCGTACGCCTCGCGGTCGGTGGCGGAATCCTCGACCCGGACCTGCACCACGAGGTCGGCGTGGGCCACCGTGAGGGCGGCGCGAACCACGGCGAGTGGGTCGCGACCTTCTCGGGTGTCGGTGATGAGATGCAAACGCCCCAGGGACGGCACGGCAACGCTCCTCCCTGCGCCGGCATTACCCGGATCAGGTTCAACGGTCGGGGGCTGTCAGCCCCCCTCTCAGCCCGGTACACCGGGCTCCCGTGGGTTACTTGCGTGTCACCGTACGACAGATCCGCCGGCCTGCCAAGGCGCGGGGTCGGCGGTGGCCGGCCGGCGGGCCGCGTCAAAACGAGCGAGATCCAATGGGGCACTTCATACGGTCCTGTTCGGAATGTCGCCCCCCGTTGCAGAACCGTTACCCGTCCGCATCTTGCCCGACATCGAGCCAGCCGAATTAATTTGTTCAGCGATTCGACAAAATGTCGGTGGGGGCACCCTGGCACGGTGTGACCACCGGCTCCATCAGGGACGGCCTTCGGCGAGCCGACTCCCGCGAGCTCTGTCACTACGACACAGGAGGCGGCGTGTCCCGTTCTCGTCGTGCCCGCGTACCCATCACCGCAACCCTGATCTCCCTGGCCATGGCCTCGACCACCCTGTTCGGCGCGCCCGCGCAGGCGGCCGCCCAGGTTCCCCCACGGGATGCGAAAGCCGCAGCCCCGGTCAGCCAGGTGGCGCCGAAGGCGCCAAAGGCAGCGGCCGATCCCTTCTCCGTCCTCGTCTTCTCCAAGACCGCCGGCTTCCGGCACGACTCCATCCCCACCGGCGTCGCCGCCATCCAGCAGCTCGGCGTCGACAACGGATTCACGGTTGACAACTCCGAGGACGGCGCCGCATTCAACGACGCCAACCTGGCCAAGTACAAGGCGGTGATCTGGCTCTCCACCACCGGTGACGTGCTCAACGCCGACCAGCAGGCCGCCTTCGAGCGCTACGTGAAGGCCGGCGGCGGTTACGTTGGCATCCACGCCGCGTCGGACACCGAGTACAGCTGGGCCTGGTACGGCGACCTGGTCGGCGCGTACTTCGCCAACCACCCGCAGAACCAGCAGGCCACCGTCAAGGTGGAGGACCACGCCCACCCGTCCACTGCCGGTCTGCCGGACCGGTGGTCCCGGTTCGACGAGTGGTACAACTACCAGACCAACCCCCGGCCGGACGTACACGTGCTGGCCAGCCTGGACGAGAAGAGCTACACCCCCGGTGCCGGCGCGATGGGTGCGGACCACCCGGTCGCCTGGTGTCAGGACTACGACGGTGGCCGATCCTGGTACACGGGCCTGGGGCACACCCGGGAGTCGTACGCCGAGCCCGAGTTCCTCTCCCACCTGCTCGGCGGCATCCGCTCCGCGGCCGGCGTCGAGAACGCCGACTGCGGCGCCTCGAAGACCTCGAACTTCGAGAAGGTCACGCTGGACAGCAACACCAGCAACCCGATGGAGCTGGACGTCGCCCCCGACGGGCGGGTCTTCTACATCGAGCGCGACGGTCGCGTGCAGATCGTGAAGCCGGACACCGGCAACACCGTCACCGCCGTCGACCTGGACGTCTTCACCGGTAACGAGGACGGCCTCATCGGCATCCGACTCGACCCGGACTTCGCCACAAACAACTGGGTGTACCTGTACTACGCCCCGAACGACGGGGTCACCCGCAACCTGCTGTCCCGGTTCACGGTTTCCGGCGACACCATCGACCTGGCCAGCGAGAAGCAGGTGCTACGGGTCGACACCCAACGCAACACCTGCTGCCACGCCGGCGGCAGCATGACCTTCGACGGCGACGGCAACCTGTACCTGGCCACCGGCGACAACACCAACCCGTTCGAGTCGAACTCGTACTCGCCGCTCGACGAGCGGTCGGGCCGCCAGGACTACGACGCGCAGCGCAGCTCCGCCAACACGAACGACCTGCGCGGCAAGGTGATCCGGATCCACCCGGAGGACGACGGGACGTACACCGTGCCGTCGGGCAACCTCTTCGCGGCGGGCACCGAGAAGACCCGTCCCGAGATCTACGCGATGGGCTTCCGCAACCCGTTCCGGATCGGCACCGACCCGAAGACCAACACGCTGTACGTCGCGGACTACGGACCGGACGCCAACGCGGACAACCCGAACCGGGGCCCCCGCGGTCTGGTCGAGTGGAACATCGTCACCCCGGGCAACTACGGCTGGCCGTACTGCACGGGCACGAACGAGGCGTACAACGACTACACGTTCCCGTCCGGCCCGAGCGGTCCGAAGTTCGACTGCGCCGCTCCGGTGAACAACTCGCCGAACAACACTGGCCTGACCAATCTCCCGCCGGTGGTTCCGGCGACAGTCGACTACGGGTACGCCGGTGACGCGCGTTACCCGGAGATCGGTGGCGGCGGCGCCCCGATGGGCGGCCCGGTCTACCGCTACGACGCCGACCTGAACTCGAACCGCAAGTGGCCGGCGTACTACGACGGCAAGGCTCTGCTCGGCGAGTGGAACCAGAACAAGATGTACACAATGCAGGTGACCCCCGACGGCAAGTCGTTGGTGGACATCAACCAGCTGCTCACCGGCATGAGCATGGTCCGGCCGATGGACTTCGAGTTCGGCCCGGACGGGGCGCTGTACCTGATCGAGTGGGGCAGCGGCTTCGGCGGCAACAACGACAACTCGGGCGTCTACCGGATCGACTACACAGCCGGTGACCGCGCCCCGATCGCTGCGGCGTCCGCCAACCCGACCTCGGGTCCGGCGCCGTTGACTGTGACCTTCTCCAGCGCCGGTTCCCGGGACCCGGACGGTGGCACGCTCACCTACGCCTGGACGTTCGGCGACGGGCAGACCTCGACCGAGGCCAACCCGACCCACACGTACGCCACGGCGGGCAACTACACCGCCCAGCTCACCGTCACCAACCCCAAGGGCCGGACCGCGGTGGCCAATGTGCCGGTCACCGTGGGCAACACCGCCCCGACGGTCTCCATCGAGTTCCCACCGGACGGCGGCTTCTTCAACTGGGGCGACCAGGTCCGCTACTCGATCAAGGTGACCGACCCCGAGGACGGGCAGATCGACTGTGACCGGGTGGGGCTTCAGGTGCTGCTCGGTCACGACGAGCACGCCCACCCGCTGGAGCAGCACACCGGCTGCACCGGCACCGTCCAGACGTCGCTCGCCTCCGGGCACGGCGCCGAGGCGAACGTCTTCGCTGTCTTCGAGGCGACCTACACCGACGAGGGTGGTGCCGGCGGCGCCGGTGCCCTGACCGGTCGGCAGATCGAGGTCCTCCAGCCGAAGCAGAAGCAGGCCGAGTTCTTCACCGCCACCGGGCGTGCCCCGGTGAGCACCGGCGGTGGAGACCCCGGCGTGCAGCGGGAGGCCGGCGCCGACACCGCCGGTGGCGGCCAGAGCATCGCGTTCATCGAGGACGGCGACTGGTGGTCGGTCGCTCCGGCGGACCTGACCAACATCACCGAGATTCGGTTCCGGGCCGCCTCCGCCGCCGCTGGCGGTCGGATCGAGGTGCGCGCGGGTGCCGTCGACGGACCGGTGGTCGCCACGGCCGTCGTACCGTCGACCGGCGCGTGGCAGACGTACACGGACGTGAGCGCACCGGTCACCGGCGCGGCGAGCGGCTCGCTGTACTTCCTGGCCCGCGATCCGAACGGCGGAACGGGTTCGCTGTTCAACGTCAACTGGATGGACTTCGTCGGCCGCGGTGTCACCGAGAACGGGCCGCCGGTGGTCAGCGCCACTGCCACCCCGGCCACCGGCACCGCACCGGTCACCGTCGCCTTCGACGGCACGGCCACCGACGCCGAGGGCGACACCCCGTTGACGTACGCCTGGGACTTCGGTGACGGAGGCTCGGCGACCACACTGGACGCCAGCCACACCTACACCAGCCCTGGCACCTTCACGGCCACCCTCACGGTGACCGACAGCAAGGGCGCCAAGTCGTACGCCACGGTGCCGGTGCGGGTCGACGCGCCGGACACGTCCTGCTTCGGGGCGCGTTCGGACGACTTCAACGGCAACAGCCTCGACAAGGAGCGCTGGACCAGCGTCGTCCGGGAGAACCAGCTCTACTCGCTCAGTGGCGGTGCCCTGCGGCTGCCCACCGGCGTGGGTGACCTCTACGGCGCTCGCAACGACGCCACCAACCTGGTGCTCCAGGCGGCCCCGACCGGCGCATGGGAGATGACCACCAAGGTCACGCTGCCGGTGACTGCCAACTACCAGCAGGCCGGCCTGCTGGTGTACGGCGACGACGACAACTACGCCAAGGTGGACCTGCTGTACAACGGCAGCCGGCGGGTGGAGTTCATCCGGGAGACGGCGGCCACGCCTCGCAACGAGGCCGCCGACGCCACCAACGCACCGGCGGGTGACACCGTGTACCTGCGGATCACCAGCGACGGGACGAACCTGACCGCGTCCGCATCGGGCGACGGGCAGACCTTCACCCCGGTCGGCCGTTCGGCAGCGCTCGAAGGCATCACCAACCCGCGGATCGGGGTCTTCGCACTCAACGGAGGCACCGAGGCGCCGGTTGTCGACGCCGCGTTCGACTCGTTCCAGGTCACGCCGGACGCTCCGGCCGGCCCGGTCGACCCGTCGGACGAGTTCACCGGCAGCACGCTCGACAAGTGCCGGTGGGACGCCGTGACGCGGGAGGACCCGAGCGGTTACCGGGTCACCGATGGCGCGCTGCGGATCGACGTGCCCAACGGTGACATCTACGGCACCGACAACACCGGGCCGAAGAACTTCATCCTCCAGACCGCGCCGTCCGGCGACTGGACCCTGGAGACGAAGGTCGACGGCAGCCTGCTGAACGAGCAGTACCAGCAGGCCGGTCTGCTCGTGCAGGCCGACGACGACAACTACGTGAAGTTCGACTTCATCGCGGACAACCAGGCCGGCCAGGCGGTGACGCGGCGGATCGAGTTCCGCAGCGAGATCGCCGGGGTGGTCCAGAACCCGCAGCCCGAGGCGGGCAACCTGACCTCGGCGGTGTGGCACCTGCGGCTGGCCCGCACGGGCGACACGTTCACCGCGTCGTACTCGGCCGACGGGACGACGTGGACCGCGTTGCCGACGCTGACCACCAGCGCGGTCGGGGCCACCCCGAAGGTGGGACTGTTCACCCTCGGCGCCAACCAGACGGCGTCGAAGACCGCCTCGTTCGACTACTTCCGGCTCAGCACGAAGGTGGCCGACGAGACGGCGCCGGTGACCACCTCGGCGGTTTCCGGCACCCCGACCGACGGGTGGCACACCGGGCCGGTGACGATCACGCTCACCGGTGCCGACGAGGCTGGCGGTAGCGGCCTCGCCGGTACGGAGTACCAGCTGGACGGGGCCACCACCTGGACGGCGTACACCGCTCCGGTGGCGGTCAGCGGGGACGGCGAGCACGAGCTCCGGTTCCGCTCGACGGACAAGGCCGGCAACGTGGAGGCGACCAAGACCGTCTCGGTCAAGATCGACGCCACAGCGCCGGTGACCTCGGCGACGTTCGCTCCGGCGAACGACGCCGGTTGGCACAACGGGACCATCCCGGTCGTGCTGGCCGCCACCGACGCCGGTTCCGGCGTCAAGACGGTGGAGTGGTCGCTGGACGGTGGGGCGTGGGCGCCGTACTCGACGCCGATCGAGGTCACCGGCGACGGGCAGCACGAGCTGCTGTTCCGCTCGGCGGACAAGGCTGGCAACGTCGAGACGCTGAAGTCGGCGGTGCTGCGCATCGACGGCACCAAGCCGACGCTGCTGGTGTCCGGGCTGGCCGACGGCCAGCTCTACGGCGACAGCCAGGACGTCCGGGTGGCCTGGCAGGCCGTCGACCCGACCTCGGGCATCGCGAGCGTGGTCGGTCAGCTCGACGGCCAGGCGTACACCAGCGGCACTCTGCAGGCCATGTACGACCTGTCGCTCGGCCTGCACGAGCTGACCGTTACCGCTACCGACAAGGCGGGCAACAAGACCACCTCGACGGTCCGGTTCTTCGTCACCACCTCGTTCCGGGACATGCAGAGTCTGCTGGACCGGTTCAAGGCGACGGGGCGGCTCTCGACCAAGGCGCACAAGCAGCTGTCGAACAAGCTCGACGCTGTTCGCGCGTCCGAGGCGGCCGGCGACGACAAGGCTGCCGTCCGGCAGCTGACCGCGTTCCGGACGCTCGCCAGCGACGCCACGCTGGTGCCCGAGGCGGAGGTCCGGGACGTCCTGATCCGGGACGCCGACGCCATGATCGTTCGGCTCGGCGGCGCGGCCAGCAAGGCCGGGGTCAAGGCGAACGACGGCGACTCGGTAAAGGGCACCGGGCGGCTCGGTGGCGATGCCACCCGGCTGGCACCCGGTCGTCAGCTCTGATCCGACGGGGCCCCTCCCCGGCGCTGCGGCGTCGGGGAGGGGCCTCCCTCATCGGTAGGGAGGAGATGTCCGTGACGGGTATCCGCAAGGCACTGGCCGCCGTGTTCGTCGGACTGGCCCTGACCCTGTCCGCCGCCCCGGCGGCGCAGGCCGCCCCGGCGGCGCAGGCCGACAAGCTCAAACTCACAGTGGCCGGCGATGGGGCCCAGGGCGTCACCATCCAGGCCACCTACGCCGATGGCCGCCGGCTGGAGCAGGTGGTGCGGTTGGTCCTCACCGCCACCGGCCCGGACGGTCAGCGGGTCGGGCCGGTGCAGCTGGAACCGCAGCCCGAGGGGCAGGGTTTCTACAGCAGCGGCCCGGTGCTCTCCACCGGCACATGGAAGGTGTCGGTGAACTCCCCCGCTCCACTTCAGAGCAAGGCCACCGCCACGGTGCAGGCGAAGGCGGCGCAGTCACCGCCGGCGCCCAAGCCGGTCGCGGTGACCGAGCCGGCGGACGGCGGCGGAGCGGACTGGTGGCCGTTCGCGGCGGCCGGTCTCGTGCCGAGCGCGGACAGGTGGTTCAGCCGGGACCGGATGCCGGCGATGTCACCGATGCCGTCGCCGTTACCGTCGGCGAAGCTCCGGGGATACACCT
>NZ_JBEZGJ010000260.1:0-7226 GCF_040649965.1 Micromonospora sp. NPDC048843 | reverse complement strand
GCACCGCACTGTGCACCGGGCCGACCTGCGCCCGGTGGCCCCCGCCGACGCCCTGGCCCGCCTTGTCGAGATGGCCGTCGCAGGGTTGTGGGCGGGCCCGACCAGGTCCTTGTACCGCCACTCGCGCCGGTGCTCACGCCCGCCGAAGGCGACCCGGTGACTGGTCACGACGGCCATGCCGGTGTCGACGACACGCAGGCCCGCCGGCAGCGCCTCCGAAGAAGTCTCAGCGAAGGAACAGAAGCCGCCCGGCCTGGGCAGGCCGGGGATGTGCCGCGCCTCGGCCTCGACGAGCTGGGCGACGGGGAGGACGCGGAAGACGAGTTCGTCGTCGTCGAGCTCCACCGGCAGGCCGGTGCGGGGCTGCGTACACCCGAGGAAGCTGGCGGCTTCGATGCGGAGCCGGGCCAGGTGGTCGTCGCGGCGCCGCCACGCGTCGGTGGCGTCGCGGTACGCGCGCTGCCGGCGCTCGTTCTCGCGCTCGGCCCAGGCGATCCGCCAGGGGGCGCAGGACACAGAGGTCACTGTCACACGCGGTACAACCGCTCACGTACGTGACAGGCAACGCGACCAGGATCGATGCATCCCGTTGCGCCCGAAAGGAGAGTATTGACGGACACCAGAGTTGGTGCGGCGACGCTAGCCTGCCCAGGACCCCGGCGGCCGAGGAGCTTCCTGATGCTTGACGACATGGGTGTGCTGCGTGACGCGGTACGCGACTATCGCCTGGCGGCGACGTCCGCCGGCCTCGACTGGCCGGACTACGGCGAGTCGCCGGCCGGGCAGCCGCCGGAGGTGGTCCACCGGATCTTCGGCGTGGAGCGTGTCGCCGAGCAGCTGACCTGGTTGCAGTCGCAGCGCTGGCCCGTCCGGCAGGTGTTGCCCAACGTCGGATGGCGGATGCCATGGCCGGAGGGCGGGGACGCGCTGGACTATCTGGGGTTGGCGATCGGCACGCCGTTTCCCTGGCGGCACCAACTGCCCCTGTTCTTCTTCGATGTCACCCTCTACACGTTCGTGCTGGCCGGCGACCACGAGGGTGAGATCTGGCGCTACGAGATCTCACCCGACGCGTGGGACTCGGTCCGTGCCGCCACCAGCCTGGCCACGCTCTTCGATCAGTGGACCAGGGGAATCGCCGCCGGGGTGGTCGTCTACGACGAGCAGAGCAAGTGGCTCCTGGTCGAAGACTTGGGCTCCGCGCAAGGTCTGGACCCGCTGGCCTTCCCGGTGGCCCCGGTGGAGGAGACGCTGCTGCGGGCGCGGCAGCGTGAATGCGGGGTCGACATGGCCATCGTCGAGGACGGCTTCCCGTACACCGAGGAACTGTCCGACGCCATCGACGCCGTCAAGGCATCGCTACGTCGGTGACGCAGGTGATCAGCCGGCTCGTCGCCGGTACGGCTGCGGGCCGTGGGTCGGGAACCGCGACTGGGTACGCGGCGGGTACGCCTCGCAGTGCTCAGACCAGTGTTCGGCGGCGGTGGCGAGGGCGTCCGCGGAGACGGTGAGGATCAGCGGGTAGATCGCTGTGGACGGGCGGCGCATCCACGGTGGCAGTGACTCGGCGGAGAACTCCACGATCAGCTCCAGCCGGCGGCGGCGCAGCACCCGGCTACGGAGGGCCAGGTTGGGTTCGGTGAAGCGGACCATCGCCGGTGGTGCGCTCAGCCCGAGGGCGGCGGTGGCCTGCCCGTGCAGCCAGCCGCCGAGCGCGCGGGCCTCCTCGACCATGAGGCTCGGGTAGTGGTGCGACCAGGTCTGACCGTCGGCGGTGCGGGCGTCCACCTCGATGAGCAGCCAGTCGTGCCAGCCGGGCGTGGCCCCGTCGGGGTCGTCGGGCGGGTCGATGCCGGGCTGGTAGCCGACGGGGCGTACCCGCACCCGAGCGCCATCGTCAGACCGGATCTCCACTCGATCATTCTGGCCGAGCGAAGCGGACTTCAGGCCCGGAATCGGTCACTTCGTGATGGTCCGCCGTATGCCCTGGTGCTCGGCGCAGGCGTTGGACCGGCCGCCGGCCAGGCTGACCGAGCCGTCGCGGCACTGCACGAGGTAGCCGCGTCCGGCCCAGAACTGCGGTACGCAGTCGAACCAGTCGCACACCTCGGCTGCCGGCTTGCGGATCCGCGTGCCGCCACAGAAGCCGTACCCCAGCGGGTTCTCCGTCGCTCCGCAGAGCGGGCCCTGGGTGGCGCTGGGCGACGGGCGCGGCGACTTCGCCGGCTTCGGCGGCGGGGGTTTCAGGGCGAGAGCCGGACCAATCCGCGCGGGCGCCACGCTGGTGGTGGGCGCCGGGGTGGCGGCTGCGGCGACCTCCGCGCCACCGGTCGGGTCGGACGGGTCCGACTCGATCAGTGCCGCCGGCACCAGCAGCGCGATGGCCGCCGCCACCGCGAGGGTCCTACGGCCACCCGGTACCCGCGCGGAGAACCGGGCCTGCGCCGGGGTGTTCACGGCCGGCCGGAACGGCTTGAGCTGGGCGTGTTCGGCGATCAGCTCGTCGAGTTGGGCGATCACCGCGGCGCGCTGTTCGATCGCGTCGGCGAAGGCCAGCGTGAGCTTGAACCGGAAGTCCGGCGCGGCGGCGGTGGGCAGCAGCAACCCGGAGGTACGCCGCCGGTCCAGCACCTGGAGCAGGGTGACCGGCGCCGCCGGGTCGTGGGCCAGGCCGGTGATCCGGCCGTACGCCCAGTCGCGCCGGCCCCGCCCGCCGAGCAGCACGAGCCGGCGGCTGGTGATCACGGCCATGCCGGCGTCGGTGACGCGTACGCCGTCCGGGCGGCGCGGGCGCAGCGACCCGGTTCCCGGGGCGACAGCGAGGTCGGGCGCGGGCAGCACCGTGGTGTGCCGTACCTCGACCAGTTGCGCGGCGGGTAGCGCCCAGAGCACCACCTCGTCGGCGGCCAACTCCAACGCCAGCCCGGCGCCGGCGGCCGCCGAGCCCTGGAAGTCGGCGGCCAGGGCGCGCAGCCGCCGCAACTCGTCGTCGCGTCGCTGCCACGCCGCCTCAGCGCCGCGGTACGTGCTGACCCGCCGCACGTTCTGCCGGTGCGCCCACCGGTACCGCCATGTGGAACCCGTCGAATCAGTCCTCGCCACGCCGACTCCTTCGCCGCGTAGGCCACCAATCTGGGGGTGTCACGAGGTTTAACAGGTCCGGCGCGGCGCCCGGACACGCCGAATCGGGCGAACTACCCGATCGGCGGAGCAACCCACACGATAGGGCGATACTCTTGCGTCGATTCACGTTTCCTGAGGGGGTGACGGTCGTGCCGGCAGTCACGCTGCCCGGGGTCGTGATCGGTGTCGACATCGGCACCACCAGCACCAAGGCCGTCGCGTACGACACCGACGGGCGGCAGCTCGGCAGTCACCTGGTCGGCTACCCGCTGAACAACCCGCAACCCGGCTACGCCGAGCAGGATCCGCAGCTCATCCTCGAAGCGGTGCTCAAGTCGATCAGCATGGTCGTGGCCGAGCTGGTCCAGCCGGTGGCCGGGCTGTCGTTCGGCTCGGCCATGCACAGCCTGATCGGGTTGGACCGGGACGGTAACCCGCTCACCCCGTCGGTGACCTGGGCCGACTCGCGGTCCACCCGGCAGGCCGAGCGGTTGCGGGCGGTGCCGTCCGGGCTGGCCCTGCATCGGCGCACCGGCACGCCGATGCATCCGATGTCGCCGCTGCCCAAGTTGCTCTGGTTCGCCGAGCAGGAGCCGAAGCTCTTCGAGCGGGTGGCGCACTGGGTGGGTATCAAGGACTGGGTGCTGCTGCGGCTCTGCGGCGCGCTGGTCACCGACCACTCGATCGCCTCGGCCACCGGCCTGCTCGACATCCACGAGCTGAAATGGGACCGCGAGGCGCTGACCATAGCCGGCATCACTGAGGAACAACTCCCGCAGCTCGTCGCCACCACCGCCGTGCTGCCCAGCCTCACTCCGCAGACCGCAGCCGAGACCGGCCTGCCGGAGCGCACCCCGGTGGCGGTCGGCGCAGGCGACGGGCCGCTGGCGAACCTGGGCCTGGGCGCTGTGCACCCCGGCATGGTGGCCTGCTCGATCGGCACCAGCGGCGCGATGCGGGTGATGGTCGAGCGGCCCGGCGTGGACCCGCTCGGCGGGGTGTTCTGCTACGCGCTGACCGAGCATCGCTGGGCGGTCGGTGGCGCGATCAACAACGGCGGCATCGTGCTCAAGTGGGCCGGCGCGGCGCTCGCCCCGGACCTGGGCGAGCACTCCGAGGAGGACCTTGTCGCCCTGGCGGCCCGCGCGCCGGTCGGCTCGGGCGGGCTCATCATGCTGCCCTACCTGCACAGCGAACGGGCACCACATTGGAGCGCCCTGCCGCGCGGCGCGTACGTGGGGTTGACCCACGCACACCGCCGCGAGCATCTGGTGCGGGCCGCGTTGGAGGGCGTCTGCCAGCAGCTCGCGCTGGTGCTCAGCTCGGTGCGCGCGGCCGGCAACGAGGTCCGGGAGGTCCGGGCCGGTGGCGGCTTCGCCCGCAGCGGCCTGTGGCGACAGATGCTCGCCGATGCACTCGGTCTGCCGGTGAGTTTCCCGGCCGCGCACGAGGGGTCGAGCTTCGGGGCGGCGTTGCTCGGCATGGAGGCGCTCGGGCTGATCCCCAGCATCGACGTCGCCGCCGACCTGGTGCGGATCGAGGAGACGGTCCGCCCGGACCCGGCCGCCGCCGCCACCTACGCGGCGCTGCTGCCGCTCTTCGCCGAGCTGTACGAGGCCCTCACGCCCACCTTCGCCTCGATCCGCCGGATGGCACCCGGCCTGCCCACCGGCCCCGAACCGCAGGCGTGAGCGGTGCCGGGTCAGGGCGCTTCGACGCCGGCGATCAGGTAGCGCTGCACGTCGGCGTCGAGGATTGCCACTTCCTGCGCGTCGTCCGGCCCGGAGCCACGGAACGCGGCCAACTGCTCCGGTGACTCCCAGCGTTCGTAGACGTGGATCCTGCCGGGCTCCAACGGGTCGGCCGCCAGCAGGAAGTCGAGGCAGCCGGCGGTGGCACGCGCCCGCGCGATGACCTGCTCGCAGTCGGACAGGTACGCCTCGCGGGTGGCCGGTTCGACCTGCAGACTGCCGGCGATGATCAGCATGGGTCCCCCGGTGGTGAGTTGGCTGAGAAGCGTGATGCCTGTGGGTCATATTTATACCCGTGGGTCATCGTGCTCGCGGGGACATCGCCGCCCGGACGGGTGACGCCGGTCCCGCCGGTCTCACCAGCCTCCGGCGCTTCATATCGTGCAAACGTGAGAAAAAGCGACAAGAGGCGCTCATCTTCCCTGCTCGGGAACTCTGCCCGCGTACCCCTGAAGGTGCTGACGGCGGCGGTCGCGCTCGCGGTCCTCGCGACGACCGGGCCGGCCACCGCGGACGGCCCCGGCCGCGCGCCCGTCGCGGACCCGGCGCAGACGACCGATCCGGGGTACGGGGTTGAGCCCGGCGACGGTCAGAGCCACGAGCCCGGTGTGGACCCGACGCCGGAGCGCCCGCCGACCAGCGAGGTGTCCTGGCTGTCGTTTCCCGGCGGGGTGTTCGCTGTGGACTCGCTCGGGCGCACTGTGCGCTACCGCGCCTGCGACGGCGACACCGGTCGGGTCGCCGACCCGACGATGCGGGTCGCCGCCGGGGTGGCCAGCGGCGCGGTAGTGGTCGGAGGGACTGCCTACCGCTACCGGGTGCCGCTGGTCGGGCGCAGCGAGGGCACGCTGGAGGTGATCAAGCGGCACCGCCCGCCGACGACGCTAACCGGCGTGGTGGTCACCAGCCCGCAGCCACCCACCGACCCGGTGGCCGGGGCCCGGCTGTTCCCGCTCAGCGGGCAACTCGCCCGGGTGGTCGCCGACGCGAGCCTCAACCCGGCCGGGGTCACCGTCCGCGACCTGTCCGGCCGCTACGGCGACCAGCAGATCGCCGTCAACGGTTCGTTGCGCCCCAAGGCGGCCAGCGTCATCAAGCTGTGGATCCTCGTCGAGCTGCTGCGCCGGGTCGACTGTGGACAGATCTTCCTCGACGACGGGGTGCTGGTCACGCCGGAGGACGTGGTCGGCGGCACCGGTCAACTGCAGTTCGAGACGTTCCCGCAGGTGGTCACGGTGCACCGGCTCGCCCAGTACCTGATCAAGTACAGCGACAACGTGGCAGCGAACGTGCTGATCACCTACCTGGGTGGGTTCGCTCCGGTCAACGCGTTGATCGACTCGATGAACCAACGCTCCACCATCCTGGCCCGCCGGATGCTCGACAGCGCGGCAGCGCAACGCGGCGAGGAGAACTACACAAGCCCGGACGACGTGGTGTCGCTGCTCGGCGCGGTCTGGGACGGCGAGATCCTCACCCCCACCTCCCGGGACCTGATGATCGGGTTCATGCGGGAGCAGACCCTGAACACGAAGATCCCGGCGGCGTTGCCACAGGGCGTGCCGGTGGCCCACAAGACCGGTGACCTGCCGGACGCCTCACACGACGTCGGCTACTACCTGATCCCCGGCACCGAGACCGCCGTCGCGTTCCTCACCGCCGGCCCCATGGCCACCGGCGACGAGACGGTCCGGCGGATGGCCCGCACCGTCTACGACTTCCTGGTCACCCCGGTCGACGGGGCGGTCGAGGAGTGACCCGACCTCAGGCGCCGGGAATGTTCGCCGGCGGGTCCTCGCCCACCAGGTCGGCCGCCGGCGGGTCCGCCGACACCGGCAGCCCGAAATCCGAGTACGTCAGGTCGAGCTGGGCGGTCTGCGACTGCTCGCTGGCCAACTCGATGCGGTAGCGGACCAGCCGGCCCTGCTCGTCCACGGCAGCGGTGAACGGCACCGCCGCCGCCCGGTCGCCGAGCACGTTGCCGACGCCGCTGCCCAGCACCGCGCCGCTCTGGCGCAGGTCCAGCGTGCCCGCGTACTCCCGCTCGGCGGTCAGCCGGACCCCCGCCGGCGCGCCCAACGTGCTGGCCAGCCGGGTGTTGTCCAGGCCCTGCTTGGCCGCCGGGTCACCCGGGGCGCCGACGTGCCACCAGGTCTTGCCGTCCCAGACCGGGACGCGGCGGTCCGGGGCGGTGACCCGCACGTACACGTCCGGCCCGGTGGTCAACCGTTCGATCTTCACCACACCGGAGGGCACCCAGGCTGGCAGAAAATTCCAGAGTTTTCAACCGGTAGTTTCGGACCTGTTACGGGTCAGGGCGGTGGGGTTGGAGTCCAGGCGCACAGTGGCTGG
>NZ_JBEZGJ010000259.1:0-7245 GCF_040649965.1 Micromonospora sp. NPDC048843 | reverse complement strand
GGGGCGCCCGCCGGGTGACCGGGGGGGCCGACCCGCCGCGGGCCGACGCCGGGGGCGGTACGGCCCATGACGGGCGACCCCCGGTGACGGACGGTAAGCCGATGGTGATCACAGACGTTGACGTGTTTTGATGTCAGGACGCCTGCGCCAACCCGGGACATCGATGACTGAGCAACCCGCACCTGATCACCTCGTTGTGGTCGACGTGTTGACGCAGGGTCTGAGCCACCTGCTACGCGACGAGGATCCGGAACTGGCCCGATGGATCGAGGAACTGGTCGCGACACTGAAGAGTCCCCGGCAGACGACGCTGGCCGGCTGGAACAGCTTCCTCGACCCCGGCGCCGACTCCAGCTGACCCGCTCGGAGTTCACACACCTGGCCGACGGCCGGGCTGGCCCGGCTGCCATCCGCGCTCTGCGGCGCGCGCAACGCAACCGCACGATGCTCGTCCTCAAGAACCTGGCCGACACCGACGACGCCTTGGCGGCGTCGGCGCACCTGCTCGGCCACGCCCACCGCCTCGACCCCGCCGCCGCGGACGTGCTGCTCGATCACCCGTGGCTCGCCGTCTGGGCGATCGAGCGGGTCCGGCACGGCGCGACCGGCCGACCCGACTACCTCCCGTTCGCGGCGCTCGCGGCGGCCGCCCTCAGCGGTCGGTCGGACGCGTCGGTGCCGGTCACACCCTGTGCGGGCCTGGTGCCCGTGCCGGGCCTCGGGGTGCTGCGTCGACACGGCGGCAGCACAGCCGTGACGCCAGCCGACCTGACCGGACGCCAGTGGACGCCCACCCGCTGGTGGCGCTTCACCGACCAGCCGGTCACCCTCGACCTCCGCGTCGACGACCTGGACCCCTACCGCGACTGCTTCGGGCTACCGGTCGCCGCCCGGCTCTCCGCACCGCAGGCCGCGGAGCTGGAACGGTCCATCGGGCACGCCTGGGACCTGCTCGTCGGGTACGCCCCGACGCACGCCGCCGAGGTGGCCGCCGGGATCAGCACCTTCGTACCGTTGGCCGACGGCACCGAGCGTGGGCACAGTGTCACGCACGCCGACGCCTTCGGGGCGTTGGCCGCCGACGCCAACCTCGACCCGGTGGATCTGGCCGTGACGATGGTGCACGAGCTGCAACACAGCAAACTCAACGCTGTCCTCGGCCTGGTCCAGCTGCACGAACCCGCCGACCCGGTGCGGTACTTCGCGCCCTGGCGTCCTGACCCCCGTCCGATCGGTGGGCTGCTGCACGGCACCTACGCGTTCACTGCCGTCGCCGAGGTGTGGGCCGCGCTGCGCGCCCAACCGGAACTGGCGGCCCAGGCCACCGCGCGGTTCGCGGTGGTGCGGGCGCAGTTGGAGCGCGCCGTGGTCGAGCTCGCCCGGGCCCGAAGTCTCACCTCGGCCGGGCGGCTCTGGGCAGAGCGCCTGGCCGAACGGATCGGCCACCTGGCCGCCGTGCCGGTCCCGGCGTCCGCCGACGCCGCCGGGCGCCGGGAGGTGGCGCGGGCCGAGCGCGACCGGCGACCGACGATCACCACCCGATGAGTCCAAGGCTCGGTGCGGCCACCGCCGGTGGGCGAGGCGTCAGGTCAGCCCGACGGTCTCGATGTCACACTCGATGCGCCGCTGGCCCCGCGCGGCGTCCACCTCCGGATGGTCCGGCCCGAACACGGCCTCCAGCGCCGCGGCAGCCTCGTCGAGCAGCTCGCGACCCCGATCCTCCTCGCCGACCTCGATCAGATCGACCGACGCGTTGACAGCACAGTAAAGCGTGTACGGATGCCCCGGCCCACGCAGGCGACGCGAGTCCTCGAGGATCGCCTGGGAGAGCACCTGCGCCTGCTCCAGCCGGTGCGACCGGACCAGGTTGATCGCCTGCGCGGAGCGCGCGCTCAGCAGGTACGGATGGGTGGGCGGCAACGCCTCGCCCATCGCCTGCAGGGTGGCCGCACCCAACTCCCGCGCCTCACGGTCGAAGTTGCGAGCCCGCAGGATCACCCCGAGGTTGACCGCAGCGCAGAGCGTGACCGGATGCCGCTCCCCGAAGACGGCTCGGAAGGTGGCGTGCCCCTGGGCTGCCAGGGCGTACGCCTGGGTCGCGTCGCCCGCAGCGCGCATGGCGTTCGCGCAGGTCATGCCCGCCTCCGCGGCCAGCACATGATCGGTGCCGAAGCGGCGGGTCACCAGCCGGTAGTTGGCCGCGCCCTCGGTCACGGCGGCGTCGAGCCGCCCGGTCTTGCGCAGGCAGGCGATGTGGATGCAGGTGGCGCGCAGCACTGTGAGGTGCTCCGCGCCCAGCAGCGACCGCTGCACCGGCAGGGAGCTGTCCAGCAGTTCCAGCGCGTCGGCGTACCGGCCCAGGAGGTAGAGGTCGCGCGCCTGGGCCTCCTGGGCCAGCACCAGTGAATAGGTGCCGTCCTCGGCGGCCGCACCGGCGTGCCGCGCCACTTCGAGGTTGAGTTCGTACGCCCCTGCGAAGTCACCACTCAGGCGAAGGTTGATTGCCATCGAGTTCATCACCCGCAGCGTGCTCGGGTGCCCGTCGCCGAGCACCCGGCGGTGCACGTCGAGGTTGCGCCGGTCGAGGTCGGCCGCTGCCGTGAAGTCGCCGATCCGCCGCAGGTCCGCGCCGACGCTGTTCGCCGCACCCAGTGTGTACTCGTGCTCCTCACCGAGGCTCGTCCGCATCCGCTCCAGCGCTTCGAGGCTGAACGCGGCCGCGCGCGGGTCGGCGAGCAGCCGCAGGGCGTCCGCGTACCGTCGCATCGCCAGCAGAGTCAACGGGTCACCGCTGCGCTGGCCGTCCGGACCGGGCTGGTCCCAGGCGGCCAGGATCTCCTCCGCGAAGTCCCGACAACCTTCGAAGTCACCCAGGTTGTAGATGTAGCGCAGCTGGTCCATCGCCGTCCGGCGGGCGTCGAGGTCACCGTGGATCAGACCGGCGACGCGGACGTGTGGCGCGATGTCGGCGTGGCGGGGCCAGGTGCTCCGGTCGTCGGGGAAGCCCGGGTTGGCGGCGGCCAGCAACCGGCGGGCGTGCGTCAGCGGGCTGTCGTCGCCCTGCTCGGCGAGCCCCTCCCGGATGACCGCCTGCACCAGTCGGTGCACCTGTACGTGCCGGCTGGCGTTGTCCGCCTTCGCGAGCCCGAGCGACGCCAGTTGCCGGATCGCCCGGGCTATGTCGTTGCGCTCCTGGAGGCTGGTGCGCAGCGGTTCGTCCAACCCGGCGCGGCGCCCCTCCCAGAGCAGGCGCATCGGGACCGGGTCGGGGCTGAGGAAGGCGAGTAGCTGGATCAGCTGCGCGGCTGCGGGATTCTGCTCGCGTACCGCGGCGAGCGCCATCGACACCACGGTCAACACGGTGCCCCGGTACTGCCGGGGCTGCCCCTCCCCCAGCAGCTCCCGGGCGTGTTCCTTGAGGTCGACGAGGTATTCGTCGACCGACGACAGCATGGTGAGCAGCCAACTGACTGCTTGTTCCAGGGCGAGTGGCAGGTCGCCAAGCTCCGCGGCGAGCCGGCGGGCGTCGTCGGGGCTGGTCGCGGGACGCCGCTTGAGCAGCAGTTCCACGCTCTCGGCTCGGGTGAACACGTCGACGTCCAGGGTCATGGCGCTCGCCGACCAGGCCATGTTCCGCGACGTGACGAGGACGTGGCCGCGTTCGCCGACGAGGTTCGACGAGGGCATGAGCGGAGCCAGCTCGTGCGGGTCGTCGGCGTTGTCGTAGACCAGCAACCAACTGAGCGAACTCGTCGACAGCGAGTCGAGGACCGTCCGCACGGTCTGCTCCAGGCTGGCGCTCGCGGCCAGGCCGAGCCGCTCGCCGAGGGCAGCGATCGAGGTACGCAGCGCACTGAGATCCTCGGCGGCCATCCACCAGATCAGCTGGTAACGGTCCGCGTACCGGTAGGCGAACTCGACAGCGAGCTGGGTCTTGCCGACCCCACCGACACCGCGCAGCGCCGCTTCCGGCAGCACCGAGGCCCGGTGCTGTGACGACAGAAGCTCGTCGAGCGCGACGAGCTGCTTCTCCCGGCCGGTGAAGTACAGGTTGCGCGGTGGGACGCCGCCCCGGATGAGAGTTCGGGATCGCTGGGGTGTCGTCTCCTCGATGATGATCGTCCTGCGCATGTCGGATTCAGGTTCCTCTCCACCGGCCTCGGCCGGTGCCGCCTGGTGCGGGGATCGTAGCGACGTCCAGTGCGCCTTCGCAGCCATGCGCATATCGTCGAGGTCGGCGGTGGTGAGCCGCAGGGCCGCCGCCGCGTCCCGCAACCACTGCTCCAACGGCTTGCCGTCCGACTCGAGGCCGGCGAGGACCAGGCCCGCCAGCGCCACGGCGGCCGGGACCTGCCAGTCACCCACCGGTTGCCAGCCGACGGCCTCCACCAGGGCGGGCAGGTCATCTGGCGACTGCGGATGATCCGTGACTGCCGCGACGGCCCCGGTCACGACCTCGGGCGGGACGTCAGTGAGCAACTGTGCGAGGAGCCAGGAGAGGTAGATCTGCTGGGCGGAGGTGACCGCGCTGGCACCAGGGTGGAAGTTGGCGATGACCTGCAACAGCATCGACATGCCCCGGGGCTCCTGGGCGCAGGCGCGCACGATGCGGTAGACGTCGTACCGGACCTCGGAGTGCCGGGGCACCGACAGTCGCTTGCGCAGTTCCCCCTCGACCTCGTCGAGGTAGAGCGAGCGGGTGTTCCCGTCATTGATCGAACTCATCGAGAGCAGTGCGTCGCAGATGGCTTGCACCTGGGCGCTCGGCATCCGGGGCGTCGTCACCGATTGTCCTCCGTACCCGTCAGCAGACCGAGGCTCTCGGCAAGGTCACGGAAGGCCCGCAGTGGCGTACTCGCCGACCCTTCCGTCAACAGCAGGACGCGATAGAGAGCCGCGATCCCATCCTCGTATTCTAGGGCCGTCCGAATCAGGCCGAACATGTCGAGACCCAATGGCCCGAATGGGTTCACCATCCGGCTGATGTGCGGCGGCAGCGACTGAATGACCAATTGACGGCTGTCGGGGTGCCGGAGTACCGGGATTTCCTCCAGCAGTCGGGCCAGCGCCATCTTTTGCGCGAACGCGAGCGGGGCGGGTGCCGGCCGGGGCGTCGCCCGGGCGACGGCTGTCAGCGGGCCGGACGGCAGCAGGGCAGGCGGCAGCTTGCCGGGCGGCAGCAGGGCAGGCGGCAGCTTGCCGGGCGGCAGCAGGGCACGCCACTGCCCGACGGGCAACATCCAGCCGACCAACTGCTGGCCGACGCTCGCGCGGGCCAGCACCATGCCCACCACGGCGCCATCCGGGCCGTACACCCCGGCACCGCTGAACCCCCTGTCGATTCCGGCCGTGGCAGGGGAAACTCGGTCGAGTTGACGCCATCCGGTGCCCGCGTCGACCGGACCGACCGCCCGCGCCAGCACCATGACGGACGCCGGGGTGTTGGCCGGAAAACCCACGATCCGCACGTCGAACTCGTCGTCGCCGCGATCGGCCAGCGTGGCGGGGGCGGACGCCAGCGGCGCGGCGCAGCGCAGGAGCGCCAGGTCACCGTCGCCCGCTGGGCCGACACCCCGGGACCAGGTCACCTCGGCGGCGACCCGGGTGCCGGGGTGGCTCGGTGTCTCGACGAGCACCCCGGGCTGACCCGCCCCGGTGCCGTCGCCGACGACATGCCAGCAGGTCAGCACCAGCTCACTGGTCAACTGGATGCCCGCGCCGACGACCGACGAGGAGTGGCCACCGAGTATCCGCACCCGGCCGGCGAGCGACCGGGTGCCGGTCATCCGTGCTCCGCCAACCACTCGACGAGGACGGCCGTTGGCCGACGGCCGGCGCTGCGGTCAGTCATGCGCGGCGTTCTCCTGCGCGCCGGCCCCGTCCTCAGCCGCCGACGGCAGCGCGGGGACGGGCGAGGTCCAGATCAGCTTGACCTTCAGGTGGCCCTGCGCGCTGGTGCGGGCGACGACGGCACCCGCCTCCGCGGTGAGGGTGACACCGATCTCGACCTCCACCTGATCGGGGCGCACCGCCACGCCCCGGACCACGCCCAGCGCCGCGTCGAGCGCGGGCTTGATGTGGGCCAGTGCCATCTCCAGCGTCTGCCGGGCGGGGCGTATCCGGTCGAGCAGACCGACCCGTTCCAGATCGGTGCCAGCGTGTTCCTCGACGAGGAGGACGCCCTGATCAGTCTCGAAACGAAGGAGATCCGCCACGTGACAAATTCTCGCCGAAAGATCGTTCGGAATTGGTGTCAGATCACTGACAGGAGTCATTGCGTGCACAGTGCGCCGACACCTGGCACATCTGCTTGCCATCACCACTGCGGCCTGTCAGCCTGACGCAATGCAGGATACGGCGACCTTCCAGGATCTACTCCGCGAAGGCGTCGACGCATCCGTGGATGGTTGGGACTTCTCCTGGTTCGACGGCCGCGCGACAGAGCAGCGGCCGTCCTGGGGATATCTGAAACTCATGGCAGCCCAGATGAGGGTGGCCCGCGCCGCACTGGACATCCAGACCGGCGGCGGCGAGGTGCTCTCCGAGGTGCCGGCATTCCCGCCGGTGACCGTGGCCACCGAGCACTGGCCGCCCAACCTCCGGCTGGCCCGACGCGCGCTCGAACCACGCGGCGTGCGGGTGGTCGACGTCGCCGAGGACGCGCCGTTCCCGTTTCCCGACGGGACGTTCGACCTGGTGGTCAGCCGGCATCCCAACGTCGTGCTCTGGGACGAGATCGCCAGGGTGCTCACTCCCGGCGGGCAGTACCTGGCCCAGCAGATCGGCCCTGGCTCGAACCGGGAGCTGGCCCAGTTCCTCACCGGTCCCCGCGAGGTCGGTGACGAACGCAGCCCGGCCCGCGCCGCCGCCGACGCGCGAGCCGCCGGCCTGGTCATCGACGAGCTGCGGCACGAAGCGCTGCCGACCACCTTCAACGACGTGGCAGCGGTGGTGCACTTCCTCCGCAAGGTCATCTGGACGGTGCCGGACTTCACCGTGGACCGCTACCGGGCCCGCCTCGCCGATCTGCACGACCACATCCGTCGCCACGGCCCGTTCGTGGCCCACGCCCAGCGCATCCTGGTCCGGGCCCACAAGCCCGAGCACTGACGCGAACGTGCCGCCACCGCTGGGCGGAGCAGGTCCCACGAACGGGTACCGGTCGGAGCGGCCGGCCACGGATGAACCGCGGCCGGCCGGGTAAGCAGCGACCTTGCCTGGTGGGGAGACGACCGGGTGCACGGG
>NZ_JBEZGJ010000258.1:0-7264 GCF_040649965.1 Micromonospora sp. NPDC048843 | reverse complement strand
GGATTATATGGTGCCGTCGGTTTTTGTGGTGGTTGATGAGTTGCCGGTGACGGTGAATGGGAAGGTTGATCGGGAGGCGTTGCCGGTTCCGGAGTTCGGCGGTGGTGGTGGTGGGGGTCCGCGTTCGGTGCGTGAGGAGGTGTTGTGTGGGTTGTTCGCGGATGTGTTGGGGGTGTCGGTGGTGGGGGTGGATGAGGATTTCTTCGGGTTGGGTGGGCATTCGTTGTTGGCGGCTCGGTTGGTGAGTCGGGTTCGTTCGGTTTTGGGGTTGGGGTTGTCGGTGCGGGATGTGTTCGAGGCGCCGACGGTGGGGGGGTTGTTGAGTCGTTTGGGTGGGACGGGTTCGGTGGGGGTTGGGTTGGTGCGGTGGGAGCGGCCGGGGCGGTTGCCGTTGTCGGCGGCTCAGCGTGGGTTGTGGTTCTTGGGGCGGTTGGAGGGGTCTGGGGCGACTTATCAGGTGCCGTGGGCGGTGCGGTTGTCGGGGGTGTTGGATGTGGCGGCGTTGCGGGTGGCGGTGGGTGATGTGGTGGGTCGTCATGAGGTGTTGCGGACGGTGTATGGGGAGGCCGGTGGGGTGCCGTTCCAGGTGGTCCGGCCGGTTGGTGAGGTGGTGGTGCCGTTCGAGGTCGTTGATGTGGACCTCGAGGGGTTGGATGTGGTGTTGGATCGGTGGGTTGGTTTCGTGTTCGACCTGGCGGTGGAGGTGCCGGTGCGGGTCGGGGTGGCCCGGCTCGGTGTTGATGACCATGTGATGGTGGTGTTGTTGCATCACATCGCGGCGGACGGGTGGTCGTTACCGGTGTTGGCGCGGGATCTGACGATCGCTTACCGGGCGCGGTGCGGGGGCGGGGCGCCGGGTTGGGAGGCGCTGCCGGTGCAGTACGCCGATTATGTGTTGTGGCGGGAGCGGACCGTCGAGGTGGACGCGGACGGGCAGGCGGGGTATTGGGCTGCGGCGTTGGCGGGGCTGCCGGCGGAGCTTCCGTTGCCCTATGACCGGCCCCGGCGGGTGACCGGTGCGCCGACCGGCGCTACCGTGCCGTTTCGTCTTGACCGGGCCACGCACGAGGCGATGTTGGCCGTGGCGCGTGGCCACGGGGTGACCTTGTTCATGTTGATGCAGGCGGCCGTGGCCGCGTTGCTGACCCGGCTCGGCGCGGGGGAGGACATTCCGCTGGGAACGGTGACCGTCGGTCGTGACGACGCCGCTCTCGACGCGTTGATCGGTCATTTCGTGAACACGTTGGTGCTGCGCACCGATACCTCCGGCGATCCCACGTTCGCCGAGTTGCTGGCCCGTGTCCGTCGCACCGACCTGGCCGCCTTCGATCACCAGTGGCTGCCGTTCGACCGGGTAGTCGAGACCGTCGGACCCGAGCGGGTTCTCGGCCGGCACCCCCTGTTCCAGGTCATGCTCACCGCCGACGCCGGTGACCACGACGACGAGGTGCTCGGGCTAGCCGCCCTCCGCTACCCGCTGACCGCGGCGATCGCCAAGTTCGACCTTTCCATCGGCTTCACCACCGGGCACGACCCACACCATCAACCCACCGGTATCCACGGCGCTGTCGAGTACCGCACCGACCTGTTCAACCCCCACACCATCGAAACTCTCATCCAACGACTCACCCAACTGCTGCACACCATCACCACCGACCCCCACATTCACCTGTCCGACATCGACATACTCACCACCACCGAACGGCACCAGCTGCTGACCGCCTGGCAAAACCACCACACCCCACCAACCCCCGACCACACCCTCGCTGACCTGCTCCACACCCAAGCCGCCCGCACCCCCCACGCCCCAGCGGTCCACACCACCACCGAAACCCTCACCTACCAGCAACTACACGAACGCGCCAACCGACTCGCCCACCACCTCATCAACCACGGCGTCGGCCCCGAACACCTCGTAGCCATCGCCCTACCCCGCACCACCGACCTCATCACCGCCCTCCTGGCCACCATCAAAACCGGCGCCGCCTACCTACCCATCGACCCCGACTACCCACCCCCACGCATCCACTACATCCTCACCGACGCCACACCCACCCACCTGATCACCACCACCACCTTCACCACACCCGACCACCCCGTCCCCACCACACACCTCGACCACCCCCACACCCACCACCACCTCACCAAACAACCCACCACCAACCCCACCAACCACCACCGCACCCAACCCCTACACCCACACCACCCCGCCTACACCATCTACACCTCAGGCTCCACCGGAAACCCCAAAGCCGTCACCATCACCCACCACAACATCACCAACCTGGTGCGGTGGGCGCGTGCGACGTTTGCCCCCGAGGCGCTGGGTAGCGTGCTTGCCGCCACGCCGCTGAGCTTCGACGTCTCGGTGTTCGAGCTCTTCGTCCCCCTGTGCGCCGGCGGTCGGGTGAACCTCGTGCGTGATGTACTGGCGCTGATCGAGCCGGAACAGGTGCCGGACGATGTCACCATGATCGGTGGCGTTCCATCCGCCATGGCCTCCGTCATCGCCACCGGGCATCCGCTGCCGCCAGCGCGGTTGGTGACGTTCGCCGGTGAGGCGTTGCCCGCGCGACTGGTGCGTGCCATCACCGCCGCTGTGCCTGGGGCGCAGGTGGCCAATCTGTACGGCCCCACCGAGGCCACCGTGTACGCCACAGCCTGGTCTTCCACGGAGTCCTGGACCGATGCTCCACCGATCGGCCGTCCGATCGACAACACCGGCGCGGTGGTCTTGGACGCCAACCTCCGGCCCGTACCGGTGGGTGTTCAGGGCGAGCTGTACCTCGCAGGAGCCGGGATTGCTCGCGGATACCTGAACCGGCCGGCGCTGACCGCCCAGCGGTTCGTCGCCTGCCCGTTCGGGCCACCCGGCGAACGCATGTACCGCACCGGCGACCTCACCAGGTGGCGCGCCGACGGGGAGTTGGAATACTTCGGTCGTACCGATCAACAGGTGAAGATTCGAGGCGTCCGGATCGAGCTCGGCGAGGTCGAGACGGCGTTGGCGGCCTGTCCGGGCGTGGCGGAGTGCGCCGTTGTGGCTGTCGCGGATCAGGGTGAGTCGCTCAGCCTGGCGGCGTATCTCGTGCCTGCCGACGGAGCCAGCCCGGATTCCTCCGCGGTCAGGGACCGGCTGGCGAGAACCCTGCCGGAACACGCCGTACCGACGTCGTACACCGTGGTCGACGAGCTGCCGCGAACGCCGAGCGGCAAGCTACGCCGGGCGGCGCTGCCAGCGGCCAGGCGGACCATCAGCGCCAACGGCCGCGGAGTGCAGGGAATCGACGAGCGATTCGTGGCGACGTTGTTCGGAGAGGTCCTTGGCGTGCCGGTGCTCAACGCCGATGACCACTTCTTCTCGCTCGGCGGGCACTCGCTGCTCGCGCTCCGGCTCGTCGGGAGGGTACGAGCAGTGCGCCGGCTCGACATCGCCGTCCGAGATCTGTTCGAGGCCCCAACCGTGACCGCGTTCGCCCGCCGCGTGGCGGCATCGCTCCAACGAGACGGCGGCGTGCGGAACCGCACGGTGTCCCTGCGCGGCGAGGGTGGTCGGCCGCCGCTGTTCTGTGTCCACCATGGCGGTGGGCACAGCTGGAGTTTCGCTAATCTCACCGATCATCTCCCGGTCGACCTGCCGGTCTATGGCCTGGACGCACTGAGTCTGTACCAGGAGCACGACCTGCCGGAGTCGATCGAATCCATGGCTGCGGAGTATGTCGAGCGGATGCGTAGGACCCAGGACAGCGGCCCCTACCACATCATCGGCTGGTCCTTCGGCGGACTCGTCGCCCACGAGATCGCGCGACAGTTGCAGGCGTGCGGGGAGCGGGTCGATCTCCTAGTGCTGCTGGACTGCTACCCGGCGCGGTCGGTGAGCGATCTGCCCGCGCCGGCGACGGCAGTGGAGCCCGGCGCCGTCCACGCGTTGTTGAGCTGGCCTGACGGCCAGGGAGAGCTGGGTAACGGACCGGATCCGGCATTCGGTACGGCCCTGCGCCACAACGCGCGCCTGGGAGCAGCGTACGTGCCTGGCGTCGTCACCGGAGACGTGTTGTTCTTCTCCGCCGTCCGCGACCAGCCCGATCCCGCCATGCCTACACGCGCCTGGCAACCGCACGTCACTGGCGAGGTGATCCACCATCGTCTTGACTGCCACCACGGTGAGCTGCTGCACCCGACGCACGCGTCCCGGATCGCTGCGGTGATTGGTGCGGCTCTCGGCGACGGGGTCTGATCGCGGCCTTCGCCGGCAGGTTGGAAGGGGCCATGGATGTCCCTGTGGAGACGCTCGTCGTCCCGCCGCAGCCGCCCAACCTCAGCCTGATCCGGGCTCGGCCCCGGCCGCACGCCGGTCTGCACACTGGTGTGCGGGTGCGGGCCCACCCGTTCGCGACCGAGGACCGCGAAGTCGCGCGACGGCACGGAGGCTGCGCCAGCGACCCGCAGGTCCTCGGTGGCGGTCACGGCCGCCCGCCGGTCGACCGAGTCGGCGGTACGCCGGCGCGGCACGCCGAGGGGAGACGAGACCTGGCGCATTCTGCTGCTCGGGGGATCCGGGACGAGTGATCAGTGCGCCAACGGGTCGTGCTCGGCCACGAAATTGAGTGGTTCCTCGCTGAACCAAGGCCGCAGCTGTGCCCGGCCCTTCACGTTCAATTTGCGGTAAACGCTGGTCAGGTGCTGCTCCACCGTGCTGACCGTGACGAACAGCCGATGGGCGATCTCCAGGTTGGGCATCCCGTCCGCGGCTAGCATGCCGACCCGTCGCTCCGCCCGGGTCAATGCCGTCACCTGACGAGACGCAGCGACCGGGTCGTCGGGCCGGGCGCCGGTGTCCGACCACATCGGCACCTCGTACCAGCGCCGCAGCAGCTGGTTTGCGGTTCGGGCGGCGGCCTCGCTGTGTTGGCGGCTGCCGAACGCCCGGTGGTGCCGGCTGAGGTCGTTGTATGCGCGGACCACGTCGATCCGGTCGCCGGCCTCCTGCAGGACCGCGATCGCCTCCTGTAGCAGCGGCTCTCGGTGTCTTGGCCGGGACGCGGCGGCCATCAACCGTAGGGCGCTGCCTCGGGTGCGGCTCGGCCGTGCTCCGCGTAGTCGTAGTTCCTCGTCGAGGAGATGGCGGGCCTTGCCGTCGTCGCCGAGCCGTAGCCACGCCTCGGCGGCGCCGAGGCGCCAGGCCAGCAGCGCGTTGTCCTCTAGGCCCCAGTCAGCGATGACCTGTCCGCAGTTGGTGAAGCCGGTGAGTGCGGTGCTGTAGTTGCCTCGGGCGAGGAAGAATCGGCTGCGGGCGAGGAGGAACCGTAGGCCGAAGATCGATTCGAACACCGCGGGCGGTACCCGGGCATCAAGGATCACCTCGGCCTCGGCGAGCTTGTCCAGCTCGGTATAGGCCGTCAGCATGGTGCTCAGCGGCGCCGCGACACCTACCCCCCACGCCTCGATCGGGAGGTGGGCGAGCGCGGACCGTGCGTGGGTCTCGGCGACGGAGAGTTGCCCGTTGCGGGAGGCGGCCTCTGCCTGCAGGAAGTCGACCAGCCCGCGGATCAGCGCGGCGTCGTGTGCCGCGGCTGGGCCCAGTTCCAGCTCGGCGCCGTCGAACTCCTCACTGGAGAAGACCAGGGCCAGCGGAACGGCGAACGCGTTCAGGCTGGCGGCACCGGCGCGCAGGTTGCGGCGTAATCGGGAGAGGTCGCCTGCGGCCGAGGGAGCGGACGGCAGTTGGTCGGTGTCCCCGTCGAGCTCCGGCGACGGAAGTTCGGGCAGGTGTTTGCGCAGCCGGCGGAACAGCGACGGGAAGATGGCCGAGGTCATCTCCCGGGCCGCGGCCAGGGCACTCCGGTTGCGCGCGTTGCCCAGGTCCAGGCTCGACCGTGCGGCCGTCAGCACGGCCTCCGCCTCTCCCGTTTGACCGGTCCACAGCAGCGCCCGGTAGACGTCGAGTGCCCGGTGGTCGCGCAGTTGGCCGCCACGGATCGCTGCGGCCAGCTCGGGTAGTCGCCGTACCGCCGCACGCGGGTTCACCCGCCATTCCACGCTGAGGATCGCCGACGCCGCTCGTGCCCGGTCCCGTTCGGTCATGTCCTGACCATCGAGCATCAGCATCCGGCGCATCGCGGACTCGGGCCGGCTGACCTCCAGTGCGGTCTGTTCGGCGGTGTCGGCCAGCACTTCGCTGGCCCACGGCTCGGTTATCGGCTCTGCCAGCATCAGATGCTCGGCGACTACGCGGGCGGGTGCGCCGGCGGTGAACAGCAGCTCGGCGGTTTCTCGGTGCAGGGCGGCGCGTTCGGCCTGTCCGAGGTCGTTGAGCGTGGCCTCGCGGGCGGCGGGGTGTCGGAAGCTGCGGCCGGCGAGCAGGCCGGCGTCGGAGAGCACGCGTAGGGCTGCGTCGAGGGCGGTGGGGGAGAGGTCGTTGAGCCGGGCGAGTGCGGCGGGTTCCGGGTCCGGGGGTAGCAGCGCGAGGGTGCGGACCAGTCGCAGCGTCACCTTGCCGCTGGCGTGCAGCATGCTGGGGTAGGCCCGGGTGAACGCGTCGCCGGGGTTGAGTTCGGCTGGTCCGGCGGTGCCGCCGCTGCGTAGATGGGCGGCGTCCTCGGCAAGGGCTTGGACCAGTGTAGGGCTGCCGCCGGTGAGTCGCTCCGCTTCCGCGCTGAGCCGTTCGGCGGCGGCTGGGTCACCGAGATGCTTGGTCAGTACCTCGGTGACGCCGGTCGAGGTGAGCGGCTGGAGCAGTACGTGCCTGCAGTAGGGCTGGCGGGACAGCTGCCTGTAGAGGGGGGAGAACGGGAGGGTGGGCTGGTCCGACTCGGTGAGTACCATGAGGACGCGGGAGAGGTCGAGGCGGCGGCTCAGGTGTAGTAGGAAGTCGACGGACGCGGCGTCGGCGTACTGGACGTCGTCGACGCAGATGACCAGTGGTACCGAGGCGGCGAGCCGTAGCAGTGCGTTGCAGATGCGGTGGGGGGCACCGCTGCCGGTCAGATCCAGTCTGGACCCGACGAGGCCCTCGGCGAGTTCGGCGATCGGTGTCCACGCGGGTTCGCGGGCGATGGGGCCGTTCATCAACTGTGCGACGACACCGAATTCCACGCCTTGTTCGGTCGGTGCGCCGCATGCCGCGAGGACGCGTGCCCTGGCGCTGCCTGCCCGGGCGATGAAATCACTGAGCAGGGCTGTTTTTCCGGTTCCGGTGAATCCCTCGACGATGATGACGCCGGGTTCTCCGTCTAACGCGCCGGTCAACGCTTGTTTGAGTAGT
>NZ_JBEZGJ010000257.1:0-7322 GCF_040649965.1 Micromonospora sp. NPDC048843 | reverse complement strand
GTCACCGTCGCCTTCGACGGCACGGCCACCGACGCCGAGGGCGACACCCCGTTGACGTACGCCTGGGACTTCGGTGACGGAGGCTCGGCGACCATGAGCGGGGTCAGGCGCGGCGGTCGCACGTGCGCCTCGGCCGGGGCGGGTCAGCTGGTCGGGCGGCCGAGGTCGAGGAGGCGCTGTCGGCTGAGCGCGCCCACCGGCCGGCCGGCGTCGGTGACGAGGAGCCGGTCCCGGCCCGAGGTGAGCAGGACCGCCAACGCGTCGTACGCCGAGCCGTCCACAGCGACGGTGGGCAGGTCCGGTGCGGCGTCCTCGGGCACCGGCTCCAGCGCCTCCCGGTCGAGCGGGGTGACCGCCAGCCGGCGGATGCCCCGGTCGGCGCCGACGAACTCGCGTACGAACGCAGTGGCTGGTGCCCCGAGCAGTGCGGCCGGCGTGTCGTACTGCTCCAGGTGACCGCCCTCGGAGAGGACCGCGATCCGGTCACCGAGTCGGACGGCCTCGTCGAGGTCGTGGGTGACCAGCACGATCGTCTTGCGCACCTCGGCCTGGAGGCGCAGGAACTCCTCCTGGAGGCGGGCCCTGACGATCGGGTCGACGGCCGAGAACGGCTCGTCCATCAACAGCACCACCGGGTCGGCGGCGAGCGCCCGGGCCACGCCGACCCGCTGCCGCTGGCCACCCGAAAGCTCGTGCGGGTAGCGACCGCCGAACTCCGCCGGGTCCAGCCCGACCAGGTCGAGCAGCTCGTCGACCCGGGCCCGGGTCTGGCTCTTGGGCCAGCGGAGCAGGCCCGGCACGGTGGCCACGTTGGCCCGCACGGTCTGGTGTGGAAAGAGACCGACGTTCTGGATCACGTACCCGATTCGACGGCGCAGTCGCACCGGGTCGACGTTCGTGACGTCCTCGTCGCCGAGTGTGATGCGACCGGCGGTCGGTTCGATCAGGCGATTGATCATCCGCAGCACCGTCGACTTGCCGCAACCGGACGGGCCGATCAGCACCACCAGCTCGCCGGCCCGGACCTCCAGGCTGAGGTCCCGGACAGCTTCGGTGCCGTTCGGGTAGCGCTTCTGGATGCCCTCCAGGGAGATCGACGCCGCGCGAGGGGATTGGGCCACGCCGGCAGCCTCCGGGGTAACGTCCACGTATGTCCTTCCGCCTGAGCTACCGGGCCGACCCGGGTAACCCCTGGTTCTCCTGGCAGTACGTGCGGGACAACTCTGACACGATCCTCGCCGCCGTGCGCGAACACGCCTCCCTCACCGGGCGAGCGGTGTTGATCGCGGTGCTGATCGCCCTGCCGTTGTCCGTGCTGGCGTACTGGGTCCGTCCGCTCGCCGGTCCGATCCTCGCTGTCAGCGGGGTGGTCTACACGATCCCGTCGTTGGCGCTCTTCGCGTTCATCGCCCCCTACCTGGGCACCGGGGCGACAACGGTGCTGGTCGGGCTGGTCCTCTACGCGCTGCTGCTGATCGTGCGCAACGTGGTGGCCGGTCTCAACCAGGTGCCTCCGGAGGTTCGCGAGGCCGCCGAGGGCATGGGTTACGGCCGCTGGAGGCGGCTGTTCCGGATCGACCTGCCGCTGGCGCTGCCGGGCATCGTCACCGGCGTACGGCTGGCGACCGTCTCGACTGTGGCGTTGGTCACGGTCGGGGTGCTGGTCGGGCACGGCGGGCTCGGGCAGTTGATCTTCGCGGGCTTCCAGAACAACCTCTACAAGGCCGAGATCATGACGGCCGCACTGCTCTGCGTGGCACTCGCTGTCGTGCTCGACCTGTTGCTCATCCTGGTCGCCCGACTGGTGACTCCCTGGTCCACCCGGAGGGCACGGTGACCGTCGCGGAAAACCCGATCGGGCAGGCCATCACCTGGATCAACGACCCACTGAACTGGACCAACCCCGGCGGCATGCTGGACCGGCTCGGCGAGCACCTGACGATCTCCGCACTGGCGGTGGCGCTCGGCTGCCTGGTGGCCTGGCCGCTCGGGCTCTGGCTGGGGCACCTCGGTCGAGGTGGCGGCCTCGTGGTGCTGATCTCCAACGCCACACTGGCCATCCCCACCCTGGCGCTGCTGACCATCCTCCCGGTGGTCTTCGCCAGCGGCTTCGGGAAGACACCGGTAGTGGTGGCACTGGCCGTCTTCGCCGTGCCGCCGCTGCTGGCCAACGCGTACACCGGGGTGCGGCAGGTGGACCCGGAGGCCCGCGACGCGGCCCGGGGGATGGGCCTGTCCGGCGGGCAGTTGCTGCGCCGGGTGGAGTTGCCGCTCGCGGTGCCCTATCTGGCGGCCGGCTTCCGCACCGCGGCGGTCCAGGTGATCGCGACAGCGGCGCTGGCCTCCTTCGTCAACGGCGGCGGCCTGGGCCAGATCATCCGGACCGGGTTCGGCATCGGTATCGCGGCCGGCGGCGGGCAGATCGTCGCCGGCGGTGTGCTGGTGGCCGGGCTCGCGCTGCTGGCCGAGGTGGTCCTCGGCGGCGTCGAACGGCTGGTCACCCCCAAACCGCTGCGGCGCGGGCGGCAGCGCCTCGGGCGGCCCCGGGCCGCCGACGCCACCGGAAGCGCTTGACCCGTCCGGGTGAGCCCGCGTCGCGCTGGCGACCCACGCCCGTCAAATCGGTGACGATGGGGTGACGAAGTCCATCCCAAGTTGTCGGTCGGTTCCGGAGCATGTTGGGTGGACATTCGCGGGCGGCCGACAGTCAGGATCGCCCGTCGGACACGCGGCCGGCCCGGGACGGGCCGCGCCGGGACACGGAAGGCGGGCACATGCGCGCACGTACACGTCTGGCGATCGGGGCGGTCAGCGCCGTCGCCGGGGCAGCACTCCTCACCGGCTGCGGTGACGCCGGCTCGTCCGGCACCGACGCACCCCAGACGAGCGCCTCCGGCGCCGGGTGCGCCCCGGTCGCCGGCCAGCAGCTCATCGCTCTGCAGGACGACAAGAAGCTCCAGAACTCCGACAACGTCATTCCCGCTGTCAACAGCAAGGCGGCCAACCCGCAGCTGATCGCCGCACTGGACAAGGTCTCCGCCGCGCTCGACACCCCGAAGCTGATCCAGCTCAACAAGGCCGTCAACGAGGACCGCAAGACCCCGAAGGTGGCGGCCGAGGAGTTCGCCAGCGCGAACAACCTCACCGCTGGCATCGCCAAGGGCCCGGGCGGCGACATCACTGTGGGCGCCGGCAACTTCGCCGAGAGCCAGATCCTGGGCGAGCTGTACCGGATCGCGCTCACCGCCGCCGGCTACCAGGTCAAGGTGCAGCAGATCGGCAACCGCGAACTCTACGAGCCGGCGCTGGTGAAGGGTGAGATCCAGGTCGTCCCGGAGTACGCGGCGACAATGGCCGAGTTCCTCAACACAAAGGCCAAGGGTGGCACTCCTCCGCCGATCTCCTCGCCCGACATCAACACCACGGTGACCGCGCTCAAGGCCGAGGGCGACAAGGTCGGCCTCACCTTCGGCACCCCGGCCGCCGCACAGGACCAGAACGCCTTCGCGGTGACCCAGGCCTTCGCCGACAAGTACGGCGTGCGGACCCTCTCCGAGTTGGCGGCGAAGTGCTCCGGCAGCGGGACAGTGCTGGGCGGCCCGCCGGAGTGCGAGCAGCGTCCGTTCTGCAAGCCGGGCCTGGAGAAGACGTACGGGCTGTCGGTCGGCAAGTTCTCCTCCCTGGACCAGGGCGGCCCGCTGACCAAGAGCGGGCTGCGCGACGGTTCGATCAGCGTGGGCCTGATCTTCTCCTCGGATGGCGCCTTCGCCACCAGCTGAGCCAGTTCCGCACGTGCTGAGAACGCCCCCGCCCCCGACCGGGCGGGGGCGTTCGCGCGTCCCGGGGACCCCGTTCCCTCCGGTGGATATCGTGGGTAGGCTGCACATCCATGCCAGCCCCGGCCACCTCTGACGCCCGGCGTCAACCACCGCTACTGACCATGCTCTTCTGGGCGGGCGTCGCTCTCGCGCCGGTGGCGGCGCTGATCCTGCTGGTGGCCGACGGCAATGGCCCGCTGCGTTTCGCCGCGGTGCTCGCCATCCTCGCCGTGGTGCTGATCGGCCTCTCCATCGCGTTGCGGCCCGACGGTGAGGGCGCCTCGGCGCGGGCCGACGAGTTGCTGGACGAGATCGAGGAGCTGCGTCGGGAGTTGCGCGGCGAGATCGTGGCCGCCGCCCAGCGCGGCAACCAGGCGCTCGACCAGGCGCAACGGGCGCAGGAGGGGATCGCCGCGGTGCGCCGCCGTCTCGACGCCAGCGGTGCCGCCCTCGCCGGTGCCGCCCCCACCGTCGAGCCGGCGGGCGCCGGACGGGCGCGAGTGGCTGCCGTCGAGCCGCCGGTGGACGACACGCCGGTGGCCCGTTCCCGGGGTGACACGCCGGCCGGCCGCGTCCGGGTGTCCGGCCCCGACGACGCGCCCCGGTGGGGGCGCCCCGAGCATCCGGACGACGACGAGCCGGCATACGCCCGGGAGGCCCCCGAGCCGCCTGTCGCCGCCGGGACGTACGGCGGGGAACGGCCGGCCGCCACCGCGTACGGCTCAGCTCGCCCCCGCGAACACGACCGCCCCGAGGCGGCACACCGGCCGGGTGGCGTGGTCCGACACACCGAGACCGTGCACGTCACCACCCGGCACACGGTTGTGGACGGCGGCCCGGCCGAGCCGGCCGGGCACTACGGCGGCGGGTACGCCGGTCAGTGGACCGCGCCCGCGCAGGAGTGGACCCGGGGCGGTGACGCCGATCAGCCCCCTCGCCCGTCCGGCCGGGCGAGGAGCGAGCCAGCGCAACACCCCAGGGCCGGGTACGGCGACGAGCCGGGCTGGACGGGCCGCCGCGACGAACCGGAGTGGACGGATCGGCGCGACGTGTACGCCCAGCCCGACGAGCCGGCCCCAACCGCCCGGTCACACCGCACCCCGGAGAGGCCGGCGGCGGAATCCTGGGACAGTCCTGACGATCGGGGCTGGTCGGAGCAGCGTGACCGGGCGGGCGCCCCGGCAGCGCAGGCCGGGCCGCCGCTGCGGGCCGACGACACCGGCGAGTACTGGTCGCAGTTGCGGGGCGGTGACCGGTGGGCCGCCGTCCGCGACGACGAGAACGGTCGCGAGGTGCGGGTCGGCGAGCGTCGGGCCGAGGTGCACGCCGACGCCACCGGCACCGAGTACCGGGTGGCCGACCGCTGGGCCGCCGTCCGTCACGAGGAGCCGCGCCGTCACGAGGAGCCGCGCCGTCACGAGGAGCCGCGCCGTCACGAGGAGCCGCGCCGCCACGAGGAGCCGCGCCGCCACGAGGACGCCGGCCGGTATGACGAACCGCGCCGTCACGACGATGGTCGGCGGGCCGAGCCGGGACGGCCCGCGCTGCCGGTGGGCGGTGTGCCGGTGCCGGACGAGTGGCGCCCGCCACGCCAACGCGGCCACCAAACGGAACCCGAGCCGGAACGGACCGGCCGGCGACGGGTCGACGAGCGCTACGGCTACCCGCCGCAGGACGACGTACCGCGTGCCGGCGGTGCGCCACCCGCCGACCGCTGGCGGTGACCGGTCAGGCGACCCGGGTCACTTGTCGATGTCGCCGACCACGAAGAACATCGAGCCGAGGATCGCGATCAGATCCGGGACCAGGCAGCCGGGGAGCAGGGTGGCCAACGCCTGCACGTTCGCGTACGAGGCGGTACGCAGCTTCAACCGCCACGGCGTCTTCTCACCCCGCGACACCAGGTAGTAGCCGTTGATGCCGAGCGGGTTCTCCGTCCAGGCGTACGTGTGCCCCTCCGGCGCCTTGAGTACCTTCGGTAGCCGCGTGTTGATCGGCCCGGTCAGCCGGTCCACCCGGTCGAGGCACTGCTCGGCAAGGTCCAGCGAGGCGTACACCTGGTCGAGCAGCACCTCGAATCGGGCGTGGCAGTCCCCGGCGGTCTTGGTGACCACCGGCACGTCCAGCTCGTCGTAGGCCAGGTAGGGGTCGTCGCGGCGCAGGTCCAGGTCGAGCCCGGACGCGCGGGCCACCGGCCCGGACGCGCCGAACGCGGCGGCGTCCGCGGCGGACAGCACGCCCACGCCGACGGTGCGGGCCAGGAAGATCTCGTTACGCCTGATCAGGTGGTCCAGGTCGGGCAACCGGCGGCGTACCTCGCCGATCGCCGCCCGGGCCCGCCCTGTCCACCCGTACGGCACCTCTTCCTTGAGGCCACCCACCCGGTTGAACATGTAGTGGATCCGGCCGCCGGAGACCTCCTCCATCACCGCCTGGATGGTCTCGCGTTCCCGGAAGGCGTAGAAGATCGGCGTGATCGCCCCGATCTCCAACGGGTAGGAGCCGAGGAACATCAGGTGGTTCAGCACCCGGTTCAGCTCCGCGAGGGCCATCCGCAGCCAGGTGGCCCGCTCCGGCACCTCCATGCCCATCAGGCGTTCCACAGCGAGCACCACACCCAGCTCGTTTGAGAACGCCGAGAGCCAGTCGTGCCGGTTGGCCAGCACGATGATCTGCCGGTAGTCCCGCACCTCGAAGAGCTTCTCCGCGCCCCGGTGCATGTAACCGACGATCGGTTCGCAGGCGACCACCCGCTCGCCGTCGAGCACCAGCTTCAACCGCAGCACACCATGGGTGGAGGGGTGCTGCGGCCCGATGTTCAGCACCATGTCGGTGCCGAGCTGCTGATCGCCGGTGCCGGCGATCAGCCCGGCCCCGGTGCCGACGGTCAGTTCACGGAGGTCCCCGGCGTCGGTGGTCATGCCCGTCATCGTGCCACGGCCGGCCCGAGCGGGATGCCGACCGGCTGGCGCAACCACCAGTGCCCGCCGAGCCCGGCCGGGTCGGTCAGCTCGGCCACCGCCGACGCGGCGGCCAGCGCCAGCACGTACCCGACCGGGTCGGTACCGGCCAGGCTGAGCGGCGGTCGCCGGCCGTCGGCCCCGAGCGCCAGCAGCGCCTCCCGCTGCGAGACCAGGGAGTACGCACACCGAGCGACCGCCGCACCAGCGGAGGCGACCGAATCCATTGCCACGTGCGCTGTGACATCACTCGACCCGTCGGGCACCGGAGGCACCTGCCGCCCACCCCGGTACCCGGTCAACGTCCCGTCGACCGGTCTTGCCTCCCGCAGGTGCCCGTAGTCGACTGCGACCGCCAAGCCCTGCTCGATTTTCTGTACCGCGGTGGCCCAGGCTTCGTCCCTGCTTCGGCCGATCTCGGCTCGTCGGTAGTCCCTGCTGGGGGTTTCGGGCCCTGCCGGCGGGCCAGGCCGGCCGCGTAGGCACCGGCCCGCTCGGAGGTGCGGGTGCCGTCGACGCCCACCATGATCACCCGAGGCCCGTC
>NZ_JBEZGJ010000256.1:0-7375 GCF_040649965.1 Micromonospora sp. NPDC048843 | reverse complement strand
CACCACCCCCCGGCGGGGGCGGCGGGCCGCGCGGGCCCCTGACTCCACCCCGAGAGGGAGGTGGGGTACCTCGGGGTATGCCCCTGGGCGTACCCGGAATCACTCCGTGGAGGGGCGAAAGTGTCGGTGGTGCCGGCTAGATTTCTGGGCATGGAAGAGCACAGCGACCGGCTGGACGTGCAGGTCAGCGTGGGTGACCAGATGGTCCTCGTGCGGGTGGCCGGCGAGATCGACATCGCCACGGTGGCCGCGTTCCGGTCCGCGCTGTGGTCCGCGCCGGCCCGCCCGGTGCTTCAACTGGAGTTGTCCGGGCTGCGGCTGCTCTCCGCCGCCGGCGTTCGCACGCTGCTCGCGGCTCATCTACGCGTGCGGGCCTGTGGTGGCGAGCTGGTCCTGGTCGACCCGAGCCCGGTGGTGGCGCGGGTGCTGCGCGTCAGCGGGCTGCATCGCGTGATGCCGATTCTGGAGCTGACCTCGCCGATCGAGGCCGCGCGTCGCCCGGTGGTCGCGACCACGGACCTGCAACTGGCCGCCTGACGCTGGTCAACGAGGTGGGCCGCCACCGTCACACCCGGGCGTGGGGCCGCCGGCCTGGCCGGCGACCCCGACAATCGGTCAGCTCACGCCGAGCAGGTCGACGACGAAGACCAGCGTCTCGCCCGGCTTGATGACGCCGCCAGCACCCCGGTCGCCGTACCCGAGGTGCGGCGGAATGGTCAGGCGGCGGCGACCGCCGACGCGCATGCCGGCGACGCCCTGGTCCCAGCCGGCGATGACCTGACCGCCGCCGAGCGGAAAGTCGAACGCCTCGCCCCGGTTCCACGACGAGTCGAACTCGTTGCCGGTGGAGTGCGACACGCCGACGTAGTGCACGCTGACCAGTTGGCCCGGCTCGGCCTGCGGGCCGTCGCCCACGGTGATGTCCTCGATCACGAGGTCGGCCGGCGGTGCACCCTCGATCGGACCAACCTCGGGCTTGCCCGACTGGGCGCCTGCTGCCTGGGTCATGCGGGGATCTCCTGCCGTGTTGGGTGATGTGTCCGGTCACCGTCGATCCTGCCGGATCACCCCTCACCGATGTGCGGCGGACCCGCAACCTGCTCCGCGGCCCCCTCCTCCGGCACTGCACCGACTTCGTTCGACCGTCCGATGCCGGGTCGGGCGTTCACCTAGGCTCGGAAAGGGCCGGCCGGCCTGGTTGACGGGCGGTGCGCGGTGGTCGATGCGGAGGGCGTCGGTGGCTGAGGCGACGGTCGCGGTCCCGCTGTGGGCCTGGGCGGCGGTCGGCGCGGTGATCGCGGTGCTGCTCGCCGTGGATATGCTCCTGCACCGGGACAACCACGTCATCGAGCTCCGCGAGGCGCTGCTGTGGAGCGCCGTCTGGATCGGCGCTGGTCTGCTGTTCGGGTTGGTCGTCTGGTGGGGCCTCGGCGGTGACCCGGCCATCGCGTACTTCTCCGGCTACCTGCTGGAGAAGGCGCTCTCGGTGGACAACGTGTTCGTCTTCGCGCTGCTCTTCGGCTACTTCCAGGTGCCGTCGGGCTACCAGCACAAGGTGCTGTTCTGGGGTGTCGTGGGGGCGCTCGTCTTCCGGCTGCTGTTCATCTTCGCCGGTGCCGAGTTGCTGGACCGGCTCGCCTGGGCCGGGTACGTGCTGGGCGCGTTCCTGATCTGGACCGGCTGGCGGCTGGCCGTACGCGGGAAGCCGGACGTCGACCCGGAACGCAATGTCGTGGTCCGGCTGTTCCGGCGGCTGGTGCCCACCGACGCCCGCTACCACGGCGACCGGTTCACCGCCCGGGTGGCCGGCCGACGGGTGGCGACGTTGCTGCTGGTCGCGCTCGTCGCCATCGAGGCCACCGACGTGGTCTTCGCCATCGACTCGGTGGCGGCGATCCTCGCCATCACCACGAACACCTTCCTGGTCTGGACGGCCACCGCGTTCGCCGTCCTGGGGCTGCGCAGCCTCTATTTCTGCCTCGCCGGGCTGCTGCGCCACTTCGGCTACCTGCGGTACGGGTTGGCGCTGCTACTGGCCTTCGCCGGGCTGAAGCTGATTCTCGCCGAGACGCCGGTGGGCAAGCTGCCGGTCTGGTTGACCCTGGCCGTGGTGCTGCTGACCCTGGCGGTCTCGATCGGCGCCAGCACCGTGGCCGCCCGCCGCCGAACCGCTGGCTGAGCCGCCGAACCGCTGGCTGAGCCGTCGGGCGGCGGTCGGGGTCAGCCGACCAGCACCGGCCGGGACAACTGGTCGGCGAGCAGCGCCGGCGCCTCGGCCAGGGACGGGCCGTACCAGGTGAGGTGCCGCCCGGAGAGCAGGGCGCAGGGTACGCCGGGGAACGCCTCCGGGCCGTCGTCGGCGGTGAACCGGTACGGCTCATCGGGCAGGACCACCAGGTCGGGCTCTCGTTCGCGTAGTTCGGTGAGGCTCGGGCGGGGATAGCGTTCGGGGTGCTCGTCGTAGGCGTTGAGAACGCCGAGGCGGCGCAGCACGTCGCCGGCGAACGTGTCGCCGCCGAGCACCACCCACGGCCGACGCCAGACCGGCACCACCGCGCGTCGGGTAGCCGTCAGCCGGGGTGGTGTGGCCCACGCCCGCCGGGCGGCCCGCAGCCAGTCCGGCTCCGTCGGTGCACCCAGTTCGGTCAGCAGGTCGCCCAGCTCGGTCAACGCGCCGGCAACGGTCCGCGGATAGGTGACCCGCACCGGTACGCCGGCCGTCCGTAGCGCCTCCGCGTCGGCCCGACGGTTCTCCTCAACGTTGAGCAGCACCAGGTCGGGCCGCAGCGCGCGCACCCGGTCCAGATCGGGGTACTTGCTGCCGCCGACCCGGGCCACGTCGAGCCCGGCCGGGTGGCTGCACCAGTCGGTGGCCCCGACCAACGCTCCCGGCACTGTCAGCGCCACCGCCTCGGTCAGGGACGGCACCAGCGACACCACTCGCACCCGCGTACCTCCATTCGCCGCCGACACCGATCATGCCCCTCGGGTCGGCGTCGGGTCACTGGCGGCCGGGCTCGATGCGGGCGGTCACGTCGAGGTGCGCGGGCTGGCAGTTGGTCGTCGCCGCGAATCGGCGGACCGCGGCGCGGACGTGCTCGCGTACGCCGGCGGTCGGAGCGTCGGCGTTGAGGTCCACCCGGATCCACACGTCGGGGTGCGGTGGCGCGCCGGTGAGCACCACCCGGGCCCGGCGTACCCCGGGGTTGCCGGTCAGGTCGCGTACCAGCGCGTCGGCGAGGACGTCGGTGGCCAGCCGGGTGCGGCCCGGCCGGCGTCCGGGGTGGCTCAGGGTGCCGCGCAGCGTACCGTCCGGGCCCCGCAGCTCCCGGGTCAGCAGGCGTTGCCCGGCCAGCGCGAACAGCGCTCCGGCGACGGCCGCGGCCAGGGTGCTCCACGGGGCGGCGATCCGCCACCAATCGACCAGCTCGGCGCTGAGCAGCATCGCCGCCGGGTCGGCGCCGGGCAACGTGCCGAGGCTGGCCGTCAGCGCCGCCGCGCCCCCCGCGATTAGCAACAGCGCGATGATGGTCCACAACAGTCGGTGCCCGGCGTTGGTCACGCCGGCCGTCGCCGAGGCAGCAGCCGGACGTCGATCCGGGCGGGGCGGGGTGCGGTGAGGTGGCGCAACTCCTGGCGCACGGCGAACTCGATCTCCGCCTCGGCTGCTGGGTCGCCGGTCGCGCGCACCCGGGGGCGCCACTGGCCGCCGCGCCGTCGGACCCGGACCCGGGCGCGGCGGACGCCCGGCACCGCGCTGGCGACGGCAGCGAGCCGCCGTTCCACACAGCGCCGGTGCAGGTACCAGCCGTCGCGCTCGTCGGCGCGCAGGCGGACCGGCGTCCAGCGGCGCAACTGGGCGACGAGGATGACCAGGCCCAGTAGGAGGGCCCCACCGGCCACGGCCCGGACTGTGGGGTCGCGCCACCGGGTGCCGCTCAGCGCGTCGAACCAGCCGCTGGTGTCGATCGGTGTCGGTCGGTGCACTGTGAGCAGCAGCGCCTGGACGGCCGCCGCCGCACCACCGAGAAGCAGAGCGGTGGCCAGCAGCAACGAGGCGACCCGGTTGGCGGTGCGCATCTCAGTCGTCCTCCGGTGTGGCGGCACCGACGCCGGAGGAGTCGACGCCGGGGACGAGCAGGTCGTCCACGGTGACGGTCACCACCGCCACGCTGAGCCCGGTCTGGGCGGCCACCCGCTCGGTGACGACCGCCCGGACCGTTTCGGCGATCGTCGGCACGCTGTGCCCGTACCAGGTGATCAGGTGCAGATCGAGTGCGACGGACCGGTCATCCAGGCGCACCGCCGCCGGGCGGACGACGGAAACGCCCGGCACGAGGCTGGCCGCCTGCACAGCGATCCGCGCGACGTCCGCGGTGTCGCCCGGGCGGCGTTCCGCACCTGTCGTCCCGGCGACCAGTCCGGTGCTGGGGTTCGTCCCCGCGGACGGGCGGGTGGTCATCCGCGCCGCCGAACGTCGGCACGGCGGTCGCCAAGACCGGTCACCGCGAGGTCGCCGTCGAGCACCCGGACGACCAGCCAGCCGAGCAGGCCGGCGAGTACGGCGAGGGCGGCCACGCCGACGCCGGCCAGCGCCCAGACCGCCACGGCGAGGAACCCGGCGAGGAAGCCGAACTGCTGTCGCGACATGGTCACCTCCGGGCCGGTCCGGTACCGGCGGTAGCTGGATACACCCGGCGGCCATCCCTGGAACGTCGGCGTAGCTGTGATCCGCGTCACAGGAGAAGTCGGTGGCCCATGATCGACCACCTAGACTCGGCCCGGCTCGACCGACCGGCGGATGGATCAGGCAGATGACGAGCATCGGGAGCGACGACCGCGGTTGGCTGCGGGCGATGCCCGCCGAGGCGGGGCGCGACGCGCTGCTCAGCCGCGCTGGCCATCGGGTCCTGGCGGCACGCCGGCTCACCGATCTGCTCCAGGGTCGCCCGCCCGGCGTCACCGGCAGCCAGTGGACCTCGGCGAGCCGCGCCAGCTTCGACTTCGTGGTCTACGCCGCCGACACCGGCCGTCCGGTCGTCGCCGTGCAGATCGGCCCGGTGCCGTCTTCCGGCTCGGCCGAGCAGCGCGTGGAGCGGCTCACGGACGCGGTGGGCGCGGCCGCCGGCCTGCCCGTTCTGCGGATCGGGTCGCCCACGTTGAGCGCCGCCGATCATGGCCGCCGCCTGGTCGAGTACGTGATCGACGCGCGGGCCTACGCTGCGGGCGGGCCCACCGCAGCCGGGACCGAACCGGCACCGGTGGGCTTCCGGGACATCCTGGGCCGGCTGCCGGACGGGCGTACCGGGCCGGTCAACGACCTCGGCGCGCTGACCCGCGCGGCGGCGGTCGAGGTGTACGTGGCCGGGCAGGTGGCCGACCCGATCGTGCGAGGACTGCACGTCCGCTGGGTGGACGGTCCGGCACAGGGGTGGAGCTGGGTGCACGTACGCCCCGACGCGTGCCTCATCGAGCAGGTCTCGGTGACCGAGCACCGTTTCTCCTGCGGCATCGACGCGGCCCGGCTGGCCGAGGATCTCGCCGCCGTCGCCGTGGGGGAGCGACTGCGGGAGAACGCCGTCGCCGACCTGCTGTCGCGCGCCGAGTGGACCGCGCAGATCGCCGCGCTGAGCCAGCGCCGCCACGAACTGGTCGGCGGGTTCGCCTTCGACCACCTCTGCGCCGACTGACCAGCGCCCGTTTCACCTGCTGATCCCTGCTCGGCACCGGCTCCGTGTCCGGCCCCGGCAATTTCCTGTGCGTCTGTTGAACCTTCCCGGCCGCCGCCCCGTACTCCTGCGCGAATGAACAGGATCTCCCCATCCGCGTCCACCGGGCGCGGGAGACGGTGCGGAAAGGGCATCGTCGGCCATCGACGCATTACCGGGTAGGTCACGGTGGGTCGCCACCGCGGCGTGCCACCTCACATCCGTCGGTCCGCCGAGGGCAGAAATCCACTACCGGATCGAGAAGGAGAGCAATTCGATGCGCAGGTCCACTCGGGCGCGCCGGCCTTCCGGCAACGCGCGGAGCAAGCGTCTGCTGGCAGTTGTCGGCACGCTCGCGGTCTTCGGCGGAGTTGTCGCCGTGACTCAGATTTCGTCGGCCCAGGACCGGCGGACAAATAAGCCACGTCCGGCTTCCGGGCAGTGCGTGGAGCCGAGCCCGGGCGCGACCGCGCCGACTGGTGGCGGCTCGACCAGCCGGACCTGGCAGAACGGTCGGTGGGTGCGTAATCACTGGGGTGACGGACAGCAGTCGGTCCCCGAGTGCGAGGACGGCAAGGACGGCACTGTGGGCACCGGCACGGCCATCGCCTGTCCGGACGTGGCGGCCAAACTGCCGCAGGTGCCGAACCGGGCGCGGGCCGAGGTGGACCGCAACCTCGCCCAGTTGCAGACCCAGATCGCCGAGGCGGACCGCCGGCTCGCCGCCGAGGGCAACAAGGGTGAGGCATTCATCCGCAACGCGATCCTCCAACCGTTGGCCGGCAAGCGCCGCGCCGTGCTGGATCGGATCACGACCGCCATCGACCGGGCCGGACCCCGGCCGCAGGGCCTCGCGCAGCTCGCCGAGTGCCAGGTGCAGCCCACCGGCGGCACGGGCGGCAACAACGGCGGCGGCACCACGCCCACCACCACCCCCGGCGGTGGCAACAACGGCGGTGGCAACAACGGCGGCGGGAACAACGGCGGCGGCACCGCGCCCGGTGCCGGGCTCGGCGTACTCGCCAACGACTGCGACGAGAGCCGGCTCCAGCCGCACGACGGTTTCCAGAACGGCAACCGCTGCGTGAGCACCGAGTTCGGTGAGGTCGGCGCGGCGGCCAACAACCCGTCGCTGCTGATCACCCAGTTCCCCGAGCAGGTCGGCCAGAACCAGCCCTTCACCCTGAGGGTCAGCACCCGCAACCTGGTCCGGGACCGCTTCCTGGCCGCCGGTCAGGGTGGCTACTACGTGGAGAGCTCGCTCCTCAACGACCAGGGCCTGGTCCGCGGTCACTTCCACACCGCCTGCCGGATGCTGGACAGCCTGACCGCTCCGCCGGAGCCGCAGGAGGTGCCCGCCTTCTTCGTCGCGACCGAGGACGGCCGCGGCGGCGCCCAGCCCGACGAGGTGACGATCCAGATTCCGGGCCTGCCGGAGTCCGGTACCGCCCAGTGCTCCGTCTGGGCCGGTGACGGCTCGCACCGCCTGCCGATGATGGAGCGGGCCAACCAGACCCCCGCCTTCGACTCGGTGCGCATCGACGTCAACTGAGCTGACGTACCAACGGCGGCCGGCCACCCGGGGCGACATCGTATCCGGTGTCCGGTTGGCTGGAGGCGCCGAATCCCCGGCGATCGTAGGTGATCACCCGGTGGCCGGCGTTCAG
>NZ_JBEZGJ010000255.1:0-7406 GCF_040649965.1 Micromonospora sp. NPDC048843 | reverse complement strand
GTACCCGCCGGCGGGCCCGCAAACCTCCTTACACCCTCTGCTTTTTCCCGCGCTCAACCCTAACACCCGCGGGGGGGGGGGGGCCCCCCCCCCCCCCCCACGTCCGGAACCGCCGGTCAGGTGGTGACGTCGGCTGGCCGGTACGGCCGCTGACGAGGCAAGCTATCTCCGGGCCGCCCGGATACACGATCTCAAATGTGTCAGGCATCAACCGCCACGGGATCGTCGGTTGGCGTTGCGACGGTCTCCGGTAGGTGGGTGGTTACGACCTGGTCTCGGCGAGATAGGCGGCGACGGCCTCGGCCGCTTGGCGTTCCCAGTCTTCTATCGGGTGGTTTTCCGCGGCGTAGGGCGGCAGGTTCGGCGGTTGGACGCCGAGGACCCACAGGAGCGTTTCAGCCTGGGTGAGTTTGTAGCGATCCACGTAGGGGTCACCTTCTGCCCAGGCTTGGGCGTAGGCCGCTTGGGCGTGGGTGATCGCTTGAGCGGTGTCGCCGAGCGTGTGCCTGAGCTCGGCCAGCGTCTGGTGCGGAGGTTTGTTGAGCGATGAGAGCCGGTGGGCGACCGCACGGGCATCGTTGTGGCGGTCGGACCGGGCGCGTAACTGAGCCAGGGCGAGGAGCGCCTCGGCATCGACGTCTGGGAAGCCGGACTCCCGGGCCATGCGGACCGCTTCTTGTAACGCCTCGGCTGCTTCAGCGGTCTCACCGCGTTGCAGGAGCCACCGTCCGCGCAGGAGGTGCAGTTGGCGAACGCCCTTTCGGTTCCGCCCTCCGGCGGCTATGCGCTCGGCCTGGGATAGTGCCTCGCCAGTGAGTCTGCCCTGCGGGAACGCAACGTATAGGAGGTAAGAGATATTGGGGGTGCCTGGGCGCATGAGGTTGATGTCCACCTCCCGGTTCATCGGTTCAAGCAGACTCCAGTACCGCTCGGCCTCGGCCCAACGTCCCAGCTGGCCGAAATACGCCATAGCCCACACTTGAGAGGTCAGCAGTTGCTCCTCTCGGCGCTCGACCGCTCCGGCGAGCTCGAGCGTCAGATTGATGCAGCGTCCAGCGACGGTGAAGCGGCGCAAACGCGCGAGGCAAGCGGTAATGCTTCTCAAGTTCGTACAAATATTGAAGTGGTCGCCAAGTTCGGTCCTGAGTGTCAGGGACAGCTTGACGCATTCTGCTGCCTCGTGCTCCAGGCCGAGTTCGCCTAGTGCTATCCCGGCCGCTGTCGCCAGTCTTGCAAGGACGGGTGGGCGCACCACCTGCGTCGACCGGCCCACTGTGAGTATGGGGCGGGTCAGAGCGACCAGTTCGGGATAGGCTTCCAACCGGAACGCCATGGTCTCGGCTAGGTCGCAAATCAGCTCGGCGGCGTTGTTGAATTGTTCGATCTGGACCGTCGTCCGCGCGACGGTGAGTGCGTCGCGGAGGTCGTCGAGGCTGGCCGCATGCTCGTAGGTGTTGGATGACTGTTGCGAGAAGTGGTCGATGATCTGTTGACCGATGCGGTCCCGCTCACCTGGCAGCAGGCGGGCCCGGGCGGTGGCGCGCACGACGGGATGCAGGTCCCACCTCCGCGCGTTGCGCTCATACTGCAACAGCCCGCGACGTTCCAGATCGGTGACGGTCGTGGCCAGGGTCGTCGACGACTGCGGTTTCGACATTGGTACGGGCGAGTCGGACCGCTCACCGCCAGTCGGTGTCGGTCGGTGGTCCGAATGCAGCGCCGCCATGGTGGTGTAGTCCACCGCATCGTTGAGGATGCTCAGTGCGGACAGCAGGCGGCGGCTCGCCTCCGGCAACGCCTCGAGCGCCGCTGTGAGGATGTGGTTGCGCTTCCACGGCAGGTCGGGGTCGCCGAGATCGAGCCGGCCACCGAACTCCGGATCAGTCGCCCACCGGTCGAAGTCTCCGCGCGCCGGGAGGTAGTTGTTCACCAGACCGGCGACGATGCCGGCAACCAGTGGATGGCAGTCGCAGTGCCGTTGCAGGTAGTCCTGGATCCGGTGGCTGTCGCCGGTGACGCCACAGCCGCGCAGCATGGCTTCCGCGTCGGCCGGACGCAGGCCGGGCAGGCGCTCGACGAGCACGCCAGGGATCGGCTGGTTCGCGGCGTTGAGCAGCACCTGCGGCGTAAGCCGGGAGGTGACCAGCACTTTGGACGGTGTGGCGTCGGTCAATTGCTGGAGCAGTTCGTCGTCGACCGGCCGGATCGCGCTGCACGGGTCGCGGTCAGCGAACTCCTCGGAGGTCCCGGCCAGTTCGTCCGGGAGTTGGCCGGCGTCATGGCGGTGATAGGCCACCAGAAGCCGTTCCACACCGTCCAGCACCAGAAGCCACGGCCGCGATCGCAGCTGCTCCAGCAGCAACTCGGTCAGCTTCGTCAACTTCATGCCACGGAGGTCGGCAAGAGGGCGGCCGGTCATATAAGCCACTGCGTGGCGGCAGAAGTCGGCCATCGTGGCGCCGCTGTCGTAGAACGAGTACCAGACTCGGCCCGCCAGGTCCGGGCGCACGATCGGGGCGTACTTGGTGACCCACTGCCAGGTCAGCATGCTCTTGCCGGTGCCGCCGATCGCCTCGAACAACAGGACAGGGTGTGGCTGCGCCGCAGAGGCCCAGTCGTCGAGTGTCTCCAGCTGACCGGCCCGGCCCACGAACGCGTGGGAGCCGAGGTACCGCGGTACCGCGTACAGCCCGGGCGGTGCCGCAATCGCGTCGGCGTCTGCGATGCGGGCGGTCGGCGCGTCGGCGCGGCGCGGTCGGGGCAGCCAACGGCGGTTGCGGACCCATGGCTGCCGGTCGGCCCACGCCAGGTCGTTGTGGACCGGCTGATGATCGGGTGGCAGTTGCGCGGCAGTCGCCCGCCACACGTGCGCGGGGGTGAACCACTCCGGCCCGTCGGACAGGCCGTCGAGGGCCTGGATGAGCCGGTCAGTGAACAATGTCAGCTCGCCGTCCGGGGGAACGGACGCCTCGGTCGCCCCGTCGGCCGCACCGATGAAGTACCAGCCGGCAGTCTCGCCGATCTTCACCGAAGCCCCGGGCAGCGCCGTTGCGGCCCGCCCGGAGAAGCAGCAGTCCAGTACCAGCATGCGCTTGTCGGCGCGCGATCCGCCCGCGGCGGCGACCAGTTCGGACACCGGCACCATCGTGGCGCGGGGATGTTGCCGATCGGCGTCGCGCATCGCCAGGCACAGCTCGCCACCCGCGGGCTCCGCGTGGCCGACGAAGTACACCAGCAGCATGCCTTGCCGCTTGACCAGCTGTCCGGCGTCGGCCACGGTTCGCAGTACGGCGGCCCGGTCAGGATCGATCAGCTCGAACAGCCGCGACGGTCGAGACAGACCCCACACCGACGTGTCGACCAACTCGGCGGCAAGGCGTCGCACCGACTCCCGAGCCTGCGGCACCGACGGAAAATCCGAGCGTGGATAGTCCGTGACGCCGATGAGGACAGCCACCGACTGGCCTGGATCGAGCCGGCCAATGTCGGCGTCCCACGATGACACATGAGTCATCGTCGCGGCCAGTCGTCGCCGAGCGCGTCGCGCATGATCTGTTCGACGTTCGCGGCCGGCCCGGAATACTCAATGTCGACTTGACGGACGCCGTCAGGAAGATCGACCCGGGTCAGCCGCAACTTCGCGTGGCTCTCCGCAAGGCCGGCGCGCACCCGCTGCCGCAGATAGCCGTACAGCGCATTCGCTACGATCCCAAGGCCGATGTTCGTAGCGACGAGTTCCAGCACCTCCGAAGCGCCAAGGGTATGTCCCGGAACGACTGGACGCCCACGGGCGATCGGCACGTCATCGAAACGCGGATCCTGGCCGAGACTCGTTTCGAGGTCGCTCAAACCACCATCAACGTCATTGACCCACGACACTTCAAGGCGCATATGCCCTCCGCATCCTCGATGTATCCTCGCCTGCCGGACTGGCCACAACGATCGGTCTGCCGCATGGTAGCGACTGACGCCAAGACAGCGACGGTAGCCCATTCGTGGCGAGGGTCCGCCCATTTTGGCGACGGGATATGACGAAACGTTCCTCCGGTGCTGGGTGGGGCGGTGATGAGACGCCCAGCCCTTCAAGGGGTCGCCGACTCAACAGCGCCGACATCCGAGAACCCGCACTGATCTGCCGCTGGTCGAGCGGCACCGGAACTGTCACGCCATCAGGGACGCTTCCAGGTCGCGGCGGGTGAGGGCAGCGCGGAGTTGTAGCGCCTCGGCGGCCAGATTCTCACGACCGCCCTGCTCGCGGTCGATGGCGCAGACCACTGTCTCCACCTGGGCGCCGATGGACCGTAGCTGCGCGCACGATGCCAGTAGTGCGCCTCCCGTGGTGACCACGTCCTCGATCAGCACGACACGCCGCCCGTTCACCGGACCGCCCTCGGCGGCCTTGTTGGTGCCGTACTCCTTGGCGTGTTTTCGCACGAAGACTGTGGGCAGCCCCGTCAGCTGTGACATTACAGTGGCGAGAGGGATACCGCCCATCTCCATCCCCGCCAGCACGTCGCACTCCGGCAGCATGGCCACCATCTCTTCGGCGACCTCGCGCAACAGATCCGGCTGCCCTTCGAACAGGTACTTGTCGAAGTACTCCTCGCTGACCTGCCCGGACCGCAGACGGAAACGCCCGGTGAGGTGGCAGGTGTCGTAGACGCGGCGCGCGAGTGGGTAGGTCACCTGCCCAGCGTCGCATCTCGCCTGGATCAACAGCCCGCGGGTTCGGATCGTGACGGCCGTGGTCCCGCGTTCAGGGCAGCGGGTACGCGGTGAGACGATCGGCGAGCTGCTTCGGGTGGCTGAGCGGCACGCAGTGGCCGCCGTCGATCTCGTCGGGGACGACGCCGAGCCGGTCGGCGGCAACCCGGCGCTGGAAGTCCGCCGGGAAGAACCGGTCCTCGCGGGCGAGGAGCACAGTCGTCGGCACGTCTGGCCAGGCGTCCAGGGGCCACGGCTCGTCGCCCTCAGCGCTGACCTGGTCCCGGCTGTGTGCTGCTGCTTCGGCGATGATCTCGGCGGGGACACCGTTGTAGAACTGCTGCTCCTCACTGAGCCCTTCGGCGCTGCGGTAACCGGTGTTGGCCCACCATTCACCGGGCCTCTCACCGGGCTTGGGGACCATCGGTGTGAGCAGGACGAGCAGCCGTACCGGCAGCTTGTCGGCGATGAGCGGCGCGGTGAACGCACCGTACGAGTGACCGACGACCACGAGGTCCCTCCGGTCGCCGATCGCGTCGACGACCGTCTGGCGGAACTCGGTGAACCCCGCGGATCCGTCCTCGATCGGCAGTTCCGGTACGACCACGTCGTGGCCGAGGCTGGTCAGCTCGGGGACAAGGAGATGCCAGTCCCAGGCGCTGCCCCCGCCGCCGTGGATCAGAACGAAAGTCGCCATGCCCCGAAGCCTCACACACGGGTACGACGCGCGCCTCTGTCGATGACGATGCGCTGGGATACGGAAGACGACAGCGCTTCGGGGCAGTCAAATCAAGGTTGAGGTCAGTAGGGTGCCGTCGATGGGGCACCGGCCACCCCCGAGGTGGTCCTCGGCGTGGCTCAGGTGACAGCTACCGATTCCGAAGGAAGCCCGGCATGAGCAGCCCACGCGAAACGTTCCTCCGACTGGTGAACGGTGTCTGCGACGGTCCGTACGAGGACTTGGCCGACCTGTACGCCGAACAGACCCTTGTCACGCATCCGTTCCACCCGCTCAACCCGCCGCCGCTGCGTAGCCGCGACGAACTGCACGAGCACTTCACCGCGCCGCCTCCGGTCGCCCGGACGCTGGTCCGTAAGCCAGTCGACCTGACGATTCATGAGACTGTGGACCCGGAGGTGATTGTCGCCGAGTTCGCCTATGAGGGGCGGGTAGCCGAGACGGGTGAGGCATTCACGGTGCCCTGCGTCTTCGTAATGCGTATCCGCGATGGGCTCATCGTCGAGTCCCGAGATTACATCGACCCCATCGCGAGCGCCCGTGCCTGGGGTCAACTCGACAACCTCTTGACCGCGCTCCGTCCACGAGACAGCACCTCCACCGAGGGCGCAGCCCGACCCTGATTCGTGAACGCCACCAACTCGTGCTCAACTTCGCTCGCCCACGCCCAACAGAGTTCCTGGCAATAGCCCGCCCTGAGCGGTGGGGCGGCATCGATGTGCGCCGCCCCACCGACGGCACCCCGGCGGCTACCGGTCGTACCTGCCGCCGTCCATTCGGAGGGTGGCGCCGGTCAGGTAGCCGGAGACCGGACTGGCCAGGTAGGCGACGAGGTCGGCGTAGTCGCGAGGATTTCCGATGCGGCCGACGTCGGTGCCAGCGCGAATCGGGGCAGCATTGCGCTCAACCTCCTCCCACGTCTCACCCCATCCGTTCTCGCGGCCGAGTTCCATGAGGTATTTGCGGGTACTGGGGACGAGGATGGTGCCGGCCGCGATGGCGTTGGAGGTCACGCCCGTGTGCTTGAGGTCACGGGACAACGACCGGGCGAGGTTGAGCCGGGCGGCGTTGCTGGCTGCGTAGTGCGGCTGCCCCGCCGACGGCGCATCACCTGTCACGCTGCCGATCTGGATGACACGGCCCCACCCCTTGGCCCGCATCGCGGGCACCAGATGTCGGATCAGGCGGACCGAGCTGAGCACGTTGAGGTTGTACATGTCGGCCCACGCGTCCGCGTTCAGGTCGGACCACCCTGATTCGGGATCGTAGGCGCCGGCGTTGTTGACCAGGATGTCCACCTCACCGGCCTGGGTAGCCACGGCCTCGGCGCCGACATCAGTGGTGAGGTCTCCGATCACGGCCTGACCGCCCACCTTCTGCGCGGTCTGCTCCGTACGGGTCTGGTCCCGGCCGTGAACGACCACGGCAACGCCTTCGGCTGCCAGGACAGCCGCGATCTCCGCGCCGAGACCGCTGCTCGCACCCGTGACCAGAGCGCGCTTACCAGCAAGCTGCAGATCCATTGTCTTCCCCCGTCGCTTCCGAAACGGTCGGGCCAGTGCTCGCCGCCGCATCGGACTGTGACTCGCAGATAATGGACCCGCACGTCCAGAATTGGTACCGCCGATCCATCCAGCCGGAGGGACTCGCTTGTCGGCACCCCTTGGCCGAGCCTCGTCGAACGGTGGGACGGCTCGCGGCGATATTGATCGAGTTGAGGCGGGCGCGTCCGCGCGAGGACTCGGGCTGCTGGGCCAGCAAGGTTCGACCTGATCGGCTTTACCGCCGAAACCGTGATCTTGGGCGGCTTCCGTTAGCTCGGCGGGCCCCGTGGAGCAGATCGTCTGGGCGCAACACCGTCTAGTGATCAACTCGGCGGCACAGGGTGTGCCGGGCGGCCACGTCCAGGCCCGTGGTCGGCTCGTCGAGCAGCACCAGCCGGGGCCGGCCGACGAACGCCGAC
>NZ_JBEZGJ010000254.1:0-7565 GCF_040649965.1 Micromonospora sp. NPDC048843 | reverse complement strand
GCAGATCTTGGACACTTTCCGTTCGGCGCGAACGGAAAGTGTCCAAGATCTGCATGCACTGGGGTACCACCGGTCAACCAGCCGACCCGCCGGCCCGCCGACCCGAAGGAGAGTCGCGGGAACCAGCACCGCAGGCGCGAACCAGCCCGCCGATCCGCTGAGCAGGTCGCGGACACAGCCCTACCGAACCGGCCGCTGAGCAGGCCGCGGACACAGCCCACCAGCACGCACGGCAGGCCGCACGGCAGGCCGCCAGCACAGCACACGAACCCGCAGAGCACGTCGCGGACACACATCGCGGACCCAGCCGGGCGGCCACGCCATGGTGCGGATCAGCGGACGGTGACCGTGATCGTGTGCCAGCCGGTGGCGCCGTCCGGGACGACGTCCTGCGTACGTTCGGTTTGGGTCTCACCTGTCGCGTCGGTCGCGCGGACCTGGAGCCGGTGTTCGCCCGGTGTGGCGTCCCAGCGCCAGGACCACTGCACCCAGGTATCCACTGACACGGTCGGGGCCAGCGCGGCTTCCTGCCACGGGCCCTCATCGACGCGTACCTCGACTCGGCGGATGCCCCGGTGCTGCGCCCAGGCCACCCCGGCGACGGTTACCGGGCCGGCGGTCAGCCGGTTACGTCCCCGGGGCGTGTCGATCCGGGACTGGGTCTTGATCGGCCCCTGGGGGGACCAGCCGCGCGGCACCCAGTACGCGTCGAAGTCGGCGAAGCGGGTCAGCTCCAGTTCGGTCACCCATTTGCAGGCTGACACGTAGCCGTAGAGGCCCGGCACCACCACCCGGACCGGGAAGCCGTGCTCGACCGGCAGCGGCTCGCCGTTCATCCCGACGGCCAGCAGGGCGTCCCGTCCGTCGCGCAGCGCGGCGGTGGGGGTGCCGCAGGTCCAGCCGTCGACCGACCGGCCGACGACCTGATCGGCGTCGTCGTCCGGCTCGACCTCGTCCAGCAGTTCCCGCAGGGGTACGCCGAGCCACAGGGCGTTGCCGATCAGGTCCCCGCCCACCTCGTTGGAGACGCAGGCCAGCGTGACGTACCGCTCGACCAGCGGTCGGGCCAGCAGATCGGCGTAGCTGTAGGTGCGTTCCCTGCCGACCCGTCCGTGGATCCGCAGCCGCCAGGTGTCCGGGTCGACCTGGGGCACCACCAGCGCCGTGTCGATGCGGTAGAACCCGAAGTTCGGAGTGACGTACGGCGCGAGCTGCGTCAGTGAGAGGTCCGCGCCCGCCGGTACGGCAGGTGCGGGGGTAACCGGCGCGGGCAGGCGGATCGCGTCGCGGGCTGCGGACACGCCGCGCCGCCCCGCCAGCCAGCGCCCACCGAGGCCGGCCACCACGGCCGTGCCGAGCAGCACTCCGCTGCCGGTGAGGAATCGTCTCCGCGACTCGGGGTCCACTTCGGCAGGCCCGACCGGTTCGACAGCCGCCGTCGGTCCGGCCGGAGTCACCGGCACCGGCCCTGCCGGCGACACCGGCACCGATTCACCCGGCGGCACCGACTCTCCGGGTGACCCCGGACCAACCGGCGACCCCGGACCCGCCGACCCGGGACCAGCCTGCGATCCCAGGCCAGCGGACGACACCGGACCAGCCTGCGACACTGGACCTGCCGATGGCACCGGGCCAGCGGGCGGGGTGGGTGGGGACCAGGACCAGGGGTCCAGTTCGAACGGTCCGCCGATGAACAGCCAGAGCACCAGGGCGCCGAGACCGGCGCCGATCAGGGACGGCAGCGCGTCGGCGAGGTCGGCGCCGGAGCGGGTCAACGCGGCGGCCACGCCGATGGCGCCGAACGCGGCAATGCCGGCCAGGCCGAGTGCCAGTCGACGGACAGCCAGTACGCCGAAGAGCGCGGCGAAGCCTCCCAGCAACACGGCAGTGCCGACCAGCAGCGCGATCTTGTCGGCGGTGCCGAAGAGGTCGATGGCGAGTTGCTTCAGTGACTCGGGGACGGCGTCGACGATGACCCCGCCGACCGCGACCAGTGGCGCCGACCGGGGACCGGTCAACACCGCGACCGGTTCGGCGATCCCGATCGCGACGGCGGCGGCGGTGATTCCGGCCAACGCGGCGTACCGCCGTGACGTGGTGCTCATCGGCCCAGTGTGCGCGATCATCTCGCCCGGTCGCCAACAACGTCAGCGTTCGGTAATGACCTACCAGCCCGCGAGAACGAGCCGGGGCGCACCGCCTCACGGCGGTACGCCCCGGAACGGGTGTCGCTACCGGATCAGAAGCCCGGGCCGTGCTGGTGGCCGTGACCGTGGCCGTGCCCGCCGCCGGCGGCCGGCTCGGCCTGCTCCGGCTTCTCCACCACGAGGCTCTCCGTGGTGAGCAGCAGACCGGCGATCGAGGCGGCGTTGGTGACCGCGTTGCGGGTCACCTTCACCGGGTCGATGATGCCGGCCTTGACCAGGTCGACGTACTCGCCCTTGGCCGCGTCGAGGCCGTTGCCCCACTTGAGGTCGGCGACCTTCTGCGTCACGACGTAGCCGTCGTGACCGGCGTTCTGGGCGATCCAGCGCAGCGGCTCGACGAGCGCCTTGCGCACTACCGAGACACCGACCTTCTCGTCACCGGTGAAGCCCAGGTCGTCGTCGAGCACCGAGAGGATCTGCACCAGGGCGGCGCCGCCGCCGGGCACGGTGCCCTCCTCGACCGCAGCCTTGGTCGCCGCGATGGCGTCCTCGATGCGGTGCTTGCGCTCCTTCATCTCGACCTCGGTCGCCGCGCCGGCCTTGATGACGGCGATGCCACCGGAGAGCTTCGCCAGCCGCTCGGCCAGCTTCTCCCGGTCCCAGTCGGAGTCGGAGGCCTCGATCTCCTTGCGGATCTGGGAGACCCGGTCGGCGACGTCGGCCTTCTGGCCACCGCCGTCGACGATCGTGGTGTTCTCCTTGTCGACCACGACGCGCCGGGCGGTGCCGAGCACCTCCAGGCCGACCTGGTCAAGCTTGTAGCCCAGCTCCGGGGCGACAAGCTCGGCGCCCGTGGAGATCGCGATGTCCTGGAGCATTGCCTTGCGCCGGTCACCGAAGCCCGGGGCCTTGACCGCGCAGACCTTGAGGGTCTTGCGCAGCGAGTTGACCACCAGGGTGGAGAGCGCCTGGCCGTCCACGTCCTCGGCGATGATCAGCAGGGGCTTGCTGTTCTGCAGGACCTTCTCCAGCAGCGGCAGCAGCTCCTCGATCGCCGAGATCTTCTGGGTGGTGACCAGGATGTACGCGTCCTCGAGGACGGACTCCTGACCCTCCAGGTCGGTGACGAAGTTCGGCGAGATGAAGCCCTTGTCGAACTGGAGACCCTCGGTCACGTCCAGTTCGGTGGTGAGCATCGAGCCTTCCTCGACGGTGATGACACCGTCGCGGCCGACGCGCTCCATCGCCTCGGCGATCAGATCGCCGATCGTGGAGTCCTGCGCGGAGATCGTCGCCACGTTCGCGATCGACTCCTTGCTGGTGACCTCGGCGGCACGGCCGAGCAGCGCCTCGGAGACCTTCATGGCCGCCGCGTCGATGCCCCGCTTGAGGCCGGCCGGGTTGGTCCCGGCGGTCACGTTGCGCAGACCCTCGCGAACCATCGCCTGGGCCAGCACTGTCGCGGTGGTGGTCCCGTCGCCGGCGACGTCGTTGGTCTTGGTCGCCACCTCCTTGACCAGCTGCGCGCCAAGGTTCTCGTACGGGTTGGTGAGCTCGATCTCCTTGGCGATGGTCACACCATCGTTGGTGATCGTCGGCGCACCGAATTTCTTGTCCAGGACGACGTTGCGCCCGCGCGGGCCGAGGGTGACCTTGACCGCGTCCGCGAGGGCGTTGACACCGTGCTCCAGCAGGTGCCGGGCGTCGTCCGAGAAGCTCAGGATCTTCGCCATTAATGTCCCTTCGAAGCGCCATTGCCCCGGCCCGGCGAGCCGGACCGGGGCAGTGGCACTGATCGGTTGCTTACTTCTCGATGACCGCGAGGACGTCGCGGGCGGAGAGCACCAGGTACTCCTCGCCGGCGTACTTGACCTCGGTGCCGCCGTACTTCGAGTAGAGGACGGTGTCGCCGACCTGCACGTCAACCGGAACCCGGTTGCCGTTGTCGTCGACGCGCCCCGGGCCCACAGCGAGGACAGTGCCCTCCTGCGGCTTCTCCTTGGCGGTGTCGGGGATCACGATGCCCGACGCCGTGGTGGTCTCAGCCTCGTTCGCCTGGACCACGATGCGGTCCTCGAGCGGCTTGATCGCAACCTTGGTCGCGGTAGTCACGGGCATACCCTCCTGGGGTACTGGTTTCGTTGCTGGCCAGCGGGGCTGACCAGCGTCAATCTGCCTCATGCCACCGGGCGGTGCCGTCGTCGCGGGTGCCGGTCCGCCTGGCGTGCGCACCCGGGTCGCGAGACCCGGAAGCTGGCACCCTCAGGGTGAGAGTGCTAATCGCAGGTTATTCCGTGGCTAGCACTCCGTCAAGGAGAGTGCCAGCGCGTCGCGCCCCGCCAGCCAGTATTTCCGGGTCGGCCGGGACAATGGCCGGGTGGATCTCGATCAGCTGGCGGCGCTGCGTACCCCTGAGGGGTCGGCCGCGCTCACGGCGGCGGCCGACCTGGCCGGCGGTGATCCACTGGTCGCGGCGTCGGCGCTGCGCGCGACGGGGGTGCCGCCGACGTTGGCCGCGGCGGCGCTGACCCAGGCCGAGCTGCGCCTCCGGGGGGTGGGCAAGTTCGGCTCGGCCGCCGCTGGGATGTTCCTCACCCGTCCCGGTCTGGAGCAGGCCACCCGCCGGGTGGTCGCCGACCGCCGGGCCGCCCGGTTGTACGCGGCCGGCGTGCGCACCCTGGCCGACCTCGGGTGCGGGCTCGGGGCCGACGCGCTGGCCGCCGCCCGGGCGGGCATCCGGGTGTACGGGGTGGAGGCCGACCCGGTGACCGCAACGATGGCCGCCGCCAACGCCGAGGCGGCCGGCCTGGGCGAGCTGTTCACTGTCGAGTGCGGCGACGCGACCGGGTTCGACGTGTCAGTGGTCGACGGGGTCTTCTGCGATCCGGCCCGCCGCACCACCGGCACCGGGCGGCGAATCTTCGACCCGCGCGCCTACTCGCCACCGTGGGACTTCGTCACCGGGCTGGCCGAGCGGGTGCCGCGCACAGTGGTGAAGGTCGCGCCGGGCCTGGACCACGCGCTCATTCCGGCCGGCGCGGAGGCCGAATGGGTCGGCGTCGACGGCGACCTGGTCGAGGCCGCGCTCTGGTGCGGCGAGCTGGCGGAGGTGCCCCGCCGCGCCACCCTCTACCGTCAGCGGGGCACTGAGGTTCACCGCCACCAGCTCACCGGCTCGGGTGCCACCGAGGCACCGGTCGGGCCGCCGCGTCGCTACCTGTACGACCCGGACCCGGCGGTGGTGCGTGCGCACCTCGTGGCCGAGCTGGCCACCGAACTGGACGCCACACTGGGTGATCCGAGCATCGCCTACCTCTACGGCGACCAGCCGATCCGCACCCCGTACGCGCGCTGCCTGGAGATCACCGACGTGCTGCCGTTCTCGCTCAAGCGCCTGCGGGCGCTGCTGCGCGACCGCCGGGTGGGCCGGGTGGAGATCCTCAAGCGGGGTTCGGCGCTCACCCCGGAGCAGCTCCGGCGAGACCTGCGGCTGGCCGGTGACGCGGCGGCGAGTCTGGTGCTCACCCGGGTCGACGGCGCACCGACGGTGCTCGTCGGCCAGCCGGTCGCCTAGCGTCGCCTCGGCCAGCCGGTCGACTAGCCTCGTCGCTGTGGCGGGACAGGGCACGCCGGCGACGGCACTGTTGGTCAAGCGTGGCATCGCACATCGCACCCATCCGTATCGGGTGGCGCCGGACGCCCCGAACTACGGCGCGTTGGTGGCGGTGGCCCTCGGCGTGGCACCGGAGTGCGTGTTCAAGTCGCTGGTGACCGCTGTCGACGGCGCGCTCACTGTGGCGGTCGTCCCGGTCACCGGCGAGCTGGATCTCAAGGCGCTCGCGGCGGCGGTCGGCGGCAAGCGGGCGGCGTTGGCCGACCGGGCGGTCGCCGAGCGGGCCACCGGTTACGTACGCGGTGGGATCAGCCCGCTCGGGCAGCGGCGACGGTTGCCCACGGTGCTGGACGAATCCGCGCTGGCTCTCCCGACGATCTACGTCTCGGCTGGTCGGCGTGGTCTGCAACTCGAACTGGCCGCGGCGGATCTGGTGGCGCTGACCGACGCCCGCACCGCGCCGTTGCAGACCCACTGACGACAGTCGTTACGTCGACTCCCCCGTGGGATACCCAGGGAGTAACAGTCGCGTTGCTGAATTGTTATCGCTCCCAACAAACTATGCACCTGCGCGGTCTTGTGGAGCCGGTGTGACGCGAAATACGTTGCCGGACACAACAAAACAACACCTCCCCCACCTCCGAAAGGACCCTGCACATGCGTAAGGGGATCCTCACCATCGCCGCCGTGGGCCTGCTCACGACCGGCGGCTTGACCGCCTGTGGCGACGACTCCGGCGACAAGGCCGCCTCCGCCAAGACCCCCAAGATCGGCGTGATCCTCCCGGACAGCAAGTCCTCGGCCCGCTGGGAAACGGCGGACCGTCGGTTCCTGGAGGAGGCGTTCAAGGCCGCCGGCGTCCAGTACGACATCCAGAACGCCCAGAACGACAAGACGGCCTTCCAGACCATCGCCGACCAGATGATCACCGGTGGCGTGACCGCCCTGATGATCGTCAACCTGGACTCCGGCACCGGCAAGGCCGTGCTCGACAAGGCCAAGTCGCAGGGTGTGGCCACCATCGACTACGACCGGCTCACCCTCGGCGGCTCCGCCCAGTACTACGTCAGCTTCGACAACGAGACCGTCGGCAAGCTCCAGGGCGAGGGTCTGACGAAGTGCCTGACCGAGAAGGGCGCCAAGAACCCCGTCGTGGCGTACCTGAACGGCTCCCCCACCGACAACAACGCCACCCTCTTCAAGGCCGGCTACGACTCGGTGCTCAAGCCGAAGTTCGACGCCAAGGAGTACGTCAAGGGCCCTGAGGACGCGGTGCCGGCGTGGGACAACGCGCAGGCCGCGACGATCTTCGAGCAGCAGCTCACCAAGGCCAACGGCAAGATCGACGGCGTGCTGGCCGCCAACGACGGTCTCGGCAACGCGGCCATCTCGATCCTGAAGAAGAACAAGCTCAACGGCAAGGTGCCGGTGACCGGGCAGGACGCCAGCACCGAGGGCCTGCAGAACATCCTCGCCGGTGACCAGTGCATGACCGTCTACAAGGCGGTCCGGGAAGAGGCCAAGGCCGCCTCCGACCTGGCCATCGCCCTCGCCAAGGGTGAAAAGAAGGACACCGGCCAGACGGTCAAGGACGGCGACCGGGACGTCCCGTCGGTGCTGCTCACCCCGAAGGCCATCTACAAGGACAGCGTCAAGGACGTCATCGCCGACGGCTACGTGACCAAGGAAGAGGTCTGCACCGCGGCGTACACCAAGTTCTGCGCCGAAGCCGGCATCAGCTGACCGACGCCGCAGTACCCGCCGGAACGACCATCGCCGCCCGGCACGGGAGCACCCTCCCGTGC
>NZ_JBEZGJ010000253.1:0-7575 GCF_040649965.1 Micromonospora sp. NPDC048843 | reverse complement strand
AGATCCACACCACCCGACGACACCGCCACCGCACCCGGCGACACCGCCACCCGCGCCGCAAACAACTCCGGCAAGCTACGAAAATCCAACGGCCGCGGTTCGCCGGCGGAAAGCTCCGCGATGCGTCGGCGCTCGGCCTCCTCGAGCAGGTCGATACCGGCAAGCGGCCGGTCCGGCTCGGCGGCGGCGAGCGTAAGCAGCCGCACCAGGTGGCGGGTGAGCCGCTCCGCGGTGGACCGGTCGAACAACTCGGTGGCGTACTCGAGGGCGGCCGCGATCCCTCCGGGCAGCCCGTCGGCGCGGTGCCGTTCGACGAAGCGGAACGAGAGGTCGAACTTGGTCACCACACTGCCGCCGGGGATGGTGCTGACCGTCAGGCCCGGCAGCGCGACCAGCGCGTCGTCGGCCTCCCGGCGGTCGGTGTTGTTCCACACCACCATGGTCTGGAACAGCGGGTGCCGGGCCAGCGAGCGGTTCGGCTTGAGCACCTCGACCAGTCGCTCGAACGGCAGGTCCTGGTGGGCGTACGCGCCCAGGTCACGCTCGCGGACCTGGTCGATCAGCTCGCCGAACGTCGGGGTCCCGGACAGGTCGGTGCGCAGCACCAGCGTGTTGACGAAGAACCCGACCAGGTCCTCGACCGCCTCGTCGGCGCGGCCCGCGACCGGGGTGCCCAGCGGCACGTCGACCCCGCCGCCGGAGCGGGACAGCAGCGCGGCCAGCGCCGCCTGCACCACCATGAACAGCGTGGCCCCGTGCTCGGCGGCCAGCGCCGCGAGGCGCTCGTGCAGGTCCACCGGCAGCTCGAAGCGAACCAGGTCACCGCGGTGCGAAGGCACGGCCGGGCGGGGCCGGTCGGTGGGCAGCGGCAACTGCTCGGGCAGCCCGGCCAACTGCCGGATCCAGTAGTCGAGCTGCCGGCTGATCGGGCTGTCCGGGTCGTCCTCGGTGCCCAGCTCGGCGCGCTGCCAGAGGGTGAAGTCGGCGTACTGAGCGGGCAGCGGCGCCCATTTCGGTGCCACGCCCGCACTGCGTGCGGCATAGGCGGTGGCGAGGTCGCGGGCGAGGATACCGGCCGACCAGCCGTCGCCCGCGATGTGGTGCAGCACGATCACCAGCACGTGCTGATCCGGCCCGGTGCGCAGCAGCCGGACCCGCAGCGGCGCCTCGGTCGCGAGGTCGAACCCCGCCCGGCCGGCCCGTTCCTTCACCTCGTCGAGGGCGGCCGGCTCGACCCGCTCCGCGACCACCTCGGGCGCGGCCACCTCGGCCGGCAGGACGAGCTGGTACACGCCGCCGGTGTCCTCCGGAAACACCGTGCGCAGACTCTCGTGCCGGTCCACCACGTCGGCGAACGCGGCCCGCAGCGCGACCACGTCGAGTTCTCCGGTCAGCCGCAGCACCGTCAGCATGTGGTAGAGCGAGCTGTCGCCGTCCAGCCGGCTGAGGATCCACAACCGGCGCTGGGTGTGCGAAAGCGGCACCCGCTCCGGGCGGGGCCCAGCGGCCAGCGGGGTGCTCCGGCGGTAGCCGGCGCCGTCCAGCCGCGCGGCCAGGCCGGCGACGGTCGGCGCCTCGAACAGCGTACGGACGGCGAGGTCCACGCCGAGCGCCGAGCGGATCCGGGCGACCAGGCGGGCAGCCAGCAACGAGTGCCCGCCGGCCGCGAAGAACGACTCGTTGACGCCGATGCCGGGACGGCCCAGCACGTGCGCGAACAGCCGGGCGAGCAACTCCTCGCGGGGCCCGCGAGGAGCCCGACCGGCCTCTGCGGTGGTCCGGGGTGCGGGCAGCGCCCGGCGGTCCACCTTGCCGTTCGGGGTCAGCGGCAGCGCGTCCAGCAGCACGGTGGCCGACGGGACCATGTAGTCCGGCAGGGACCGGGCGGCCCGCTCACGCAGCTCATCCTCGGTCGGCGCGGGGTGGCCGGCGACCACGTACGCGACCAGCCGGCGGTCCCCTGGCACGTCCTCGCGGATCACCGCGACAGCCTGGCTCACCCGCGGATGTGCGGTGAGGACCGCACTGATCTCGTCCAGCTCGATCCGGAAGCCGCGCAGCTTGACCTGGTGGTCGACGCGGCCGAGATAGTGCAGGTGGCCGTCGGCGTCGCGCCGGGCCAGGTCGCCGGTGCGGTACATGCGCCGGCCGGGCGGGCCGAAGGGGCAGGCGACGAAGCGCTCCGCGGTGGGCGCCGGCCGCCCATGGTAGCCGCGGGCCAGGCCGCCGCCGGCCAGGTACAGCTCGCCGGCGACACCCGGCGGCACCGGGCGCAGCGCGGCCCCGAGCACGTACGCCTGGGTGTCCAGGATCGGGGAGCCGATCGTCGGGGCGGCCGCCGACGCGGGGTCCACCACGCCCGCCGTCGACCAGACGGTGGTCTCGGTCGGCCCGTACAGGTTCGTCACCTCGGCCGCCGACGCGGTCAGTCGTCCGGCCAGGTCCGGCGGCAGCGTCTCACCACCGACCAGTACCCGCAGCCCGGCGGTCGCGTCCGGGTTCTCGGCGGTCACGGCCCGCCACAGGCTCGGGGTGGCCTGCATGATCGAGACGCGGTGACGGTCGATCCGCTCGCACAGTGCCACTGGGTCACGCACGACGTCCCGGTCGGCGAGCAGCACCGTCGCTCCGGCGATCAGCGGGAGGAACAGCTCCAGCACGGCGATGTCGAAGCTGACCGTGGTGACCGCGAGCAGCCGGTCGCCGACCCCGATCGGGAACCGCTTGTGCATCGCGTCGAGGAAGTTGTCGACGGCGCCGCGCGGCACCACGACGCCCTTGGGCCGTCCGGTGGAGCCGGAGGTGTAGATGACGTAGGCCGCCCGGTCCGGGTGTTCGGCCACGTCCGGGCCGACCGGGTCACGCTCGGCCAGCGCCAGCGTTGTCCACGGCGCGTCGGCCACGATCCGGGGCAGGTCGGTCTCCGGCAGCTGCTCGCTGATCGCGGCGGTGGTCAACAGCACGGCCGGGCGGGCGTCGGCGAGCATGAGCGCGATCCGGTCGGCTGGGAAGTCGGGGTCGACCGGTAGGTAGGCCGCGCCCGCCCGGAGCACCGCGAGCAGCGCGACGACCAGGACGGCGTCGCGGGGTACGGCCACCGCGACGTACCGTTCGGGGCCGGCGCCGCGTTCGGTGAGCAGCCCGGCCAGCCGGGCGGAACGGTCGTCCAGCTCGCGGTAGGAGATGCTGCCGAAGTCGCCGGCCACCGCGGGGGCGTCCGGAGTGGCCGCAACCTGCCGCCGGAACATGCTCAACAGGGTGGGGGCGGCGTCCGTGCGGACCGGGGCGTTCCAGCCCGTCAACACCTGCGTCAGCTCGTCGTCGCCGAGCAGGTCCAGATCGGACACCGGGCGCCGTGGGTCGGCGACCGCCGCGTCGAGGAGCCGGACCAGGCGCTGGGTGAGCGCGACCACGGTCCGCTCGTCGAACAGGTCGGTGCTGTAGGAGAGCGCGCCATGCAGGCTGCCCGCGCCACGCTGCTGGAAGGCGAACGACAGATCGAAGCGCGCGGTGGTGGCCGGGGTGCCGAGCATCGTCGCGGCCAGCCCGCCGAGCTGCCGCGGGCCACCGCCGGTGGCCGGGGCGTGCCAGGTCAGCATCGTCTGGAACAGCGGGTGCCGGGCCAGCGACCGGACCGGGTTGAGCAGCTCGACCAGGCGCTCGAAGGACACGTCCTGGTGGGCGTACGCGGCGAGGTCGCTCTCGCGGACCCGGTCGAGCAGCTCATCGAAGCCGGGGTCGCCGGACAGGTCGGTGCGCAGCACGAGTGTGTTGACGAACAGGCCGATCGCGCCGGTCAGCGCGTCGTCGTCGCGGCCCGCGACCGACGCGCCGATCGGCACATCGGTGGTGCCGGCGAGCCGGCCGAGCAGGGTCGCGAGGGCCGCGCGGACCACCATGAACGGGGTCACCCGCCGCTGCCGGGCCAGCTCGGTGATCCGCCGGAACAGACCCTCGGGCAGCTCGAACTCGACCACCGCGCCGCGGTGCGAGCTGACCGGCGGGCGGTGCCGGTCGACCGGCAGCGCGAGTTCCTCCGGCAGCCCGTCCAGGTGGGACCGCCAGTAGGCGATCTGCCGGGCCAGCCGGCTGCCCGGGTCGTCCTCGGCGCCGGCCTCGCCGATTTGCCAGAGCGCGTAGTCGGCGTACTGCACCGGCAGCGGGATCCAGGCGGGCTCGGCGCCGGCGGACCGGGCGTCGTACGCGGTGGCGAGGTCGGCGAAGAGCGGCTCCAGGGAGGCGCCGTCACCGGCGATGTGGTGCAGGACGAGCAGCAGGACGTGCTCCTGCGGACCCAGTTCGAGCAGCCGTGCCCGCAGCGGGGTCTCGGCGGCCAGGTCGAAGCCCTGGCGCACGACTCCGGACAGCCGCTCGTCCAAGGTGCCCGGATCGGCCCGCTCCACGGTCAGTGGCGGCTCGGCCCGGTCCTGGACGACCTGGTACGGGCCGTCGGCGTCCTCGGCGACCAGCGTGCGCAGCGATTCGTGCCGCCCGGCCAGGTCGGCCAGCGCGGCCCGCAGCGCGTCGACGTCGAGCGCACCGGTCAGCCGTACGGCGAGCGGGATGTTGTAAATGCCGGCGGCGGCGTCGAACCGGTTGAGGAACCAGATCCGTCGCTGGGCGAACGAGAGCGGGATCCGACCGGGCCGGGGCTGTGGACGCAGCGGGGTGCGGGCCGCGGCGGCCCCGTCGAGCCGGGCGGCGAGCGCGGCCGGCGTCGGCGCCTCGAACAACGCCCGCACCGGCAGCTCGGTCCCGAGCACCGAACGGATCCGGCCGATCAGCCGGGTGGCCACCAACGAGTGCCCGCCAGCCGCGAAGAAGTCGGCGTCGACGCCGACCTCGGGCAGGCCGAGCACCTCGGCGAACAGGCCGCACAGCAGTTCCTCCCGCGGGCCGCGGGCGGCCCGCGAATCCGCGGCGACGACCGGCTCGGGCAACGCCCGGCGGTCCAGCTTGCCGTGCGGGGTGAGCGGCAGCTCGGCGAGCGGGACGAACGCGGTCGGCACCATGTAGTCGGGCAGCAGCTTGCTCAGGTGCGCACGCCATCCGGCGGGGTCGGCGTCGCCGGTCGGGACGACGTACGCGACGAGCTGCCGGTGGCCCGCCGCGCCCGGGTCGCCGCCCGGCCGGGTGTGCGCGACGACCGCGCAGCGCCGCACGCCGTGGTGGCGGGTGAGCGCCGACTCGATCTCGCCGAGTTCCACCCGGAACCCGCGGATCTTGACCTGCTGGTCGACGCGGTGGAGGTAGACCAGCTCGCCGTCCTCGGTCCAGCGTACCAGGTCGCCGGTGCGGTACATGCGCTCGCCGGCCGATCCGACGGATGCGGCGACGAACCGCTCGGCGGTCAGCCCGGGACGGTTGACGTAGCCGCGGGCCAGCCCGGCCCCGGCCAGATACAGCTCCCCGGGTACGCCGACCGGCACCGGGCGCAGCGCGCGGTCGAGCACGTACGCCCGGATGTTGTCGATCGGACGGCCGATCGGGGCGGTGCGCGGCCAGGCGGCGACGTCGGCGGGCAGCCGGTACGCAGTGACCACGTGCGTCTCGGTCGGCCCGTACTGGTTGTGCAGCCGGCGACCCGGGCGGGCGGCGAACCGGTCACGCACGGCGGGACCGAGGGAGAGCGCCTCGCCCGCCTGCACGATGTCGGTGAGTGTGGGCAGGTCGGCGCCGTTCCCGGCCGCGCAGAGCGCGTCGACCACCAGGTTGGGGCCGAAGAATTCGGCGACCTCGTGCTCGGCGAGCCACCGCGCGAGCGCCTCGGGATCGCGCCGGACCTCCTCCGGGCAGGTCACCAACGTGCGGCCGGTGAGCAGGCCGAACAGGATCTCCTGGGCGGACACGTCGAAGCTGACCGCGGCGAACTGGCTGGTCACCACGCCCGGTCCGGCGGGCATGGCCCGCTGTTGCCAGGACACTAGATTGATCATCGAGCCGGCCGGCATGACGACGCCTTTGGGGCGCCCGGTGGAGCCGGAGGTGAAGATGACGTACGCCGGGTGCTCCGGTCTCAGCACAGTGCCGCGCTCGGCGTCGGTGATGGATTCCTCGCCCAGGCGGGCCAGTTCGGCCAGCACCGCCGGCTCGTCCAGGACAAGCCGGGGGGTGGCGTCGCCAGACGGCAGCGTGCCGGCCAGCGCACGAGTGGTGACCAGCAGCGCCGGGCGGCCGTCGGCGAGCATGTGGCCGATCCGCTCGGCCGGCAACGCCGGGTCGACCGGCAGGTACGCCGCACCGGCCTTGAGCACCGCGAGCACCGAGACCGGCACGTCGGCGGTGCGCGGCAGGGCCAGCGCGACCGTCCGCTCGGGACCGGCACCGCGCCGCAGCAGCAGCCGGGCGAGCCGGTTGGCGCGGACGTCGACCTCCCGGTAGGAGAGCCGGTCCTTCCCGGCCACCACGGCGGTGCCGTCCGGCTTGCCGGCCGTCTGCGCCTCGAAGATCGCCGGCAGCGAGGAGTCCCGGATCGGCACCGCGGTGTCGTTCCAGGTGGTCAGCACGCGCCGGCGTTCGGCGTCGCCGAGCAGGTCCACGTCGCCGACCGGGCGGTCCGGGTCGGCGACCAGCCCGGCCAGCATCCGCTGGAACCGGTCGACGACGAGTTCCGCGGTCCGCGCGTCGAACAGATCGTGGCTGAACTCCAGCACGCCGGCCAGCCCGTTCCGCTCGACCATGCCGAAGAGCAGGTCGAACTTCGCGGTGCCGGATCCGGTCTGGAACGGCTCGACGGTGAGCCCGGGCAGCCGTGCGGCGGTGGACTCACCGGGCGCGTCGTGGTTGTTCCAGGTGATCATCGTCTGGAACAGCGGGTGTCGGGCCATCGCCCGCGGTGGAGCGAGCGCCTCGACCAGCCGCTCGAACGGTACGTCCTGGTGGGCGTACGCGGCCAGGTTCGTCTCCCGCACCCGGGCGAGCAGCTCGACGAAGGTCGGGTTGCCGGACAGGTCGGTGCGCAGCACCAGCGTGTTGACGAAGAAGCCGACCAGATCGTCGAGGGCGCCGTCGGTGCGCCCGGCGATCGGGGCGCCGAGCGGGATGTCGTCGCCCGCGCCCAGCCGGGAGAGCAGGGCGGCGAGCGCGGCCTGGGTGGCCATGAAGACGCTGACGTGGTGGCGCCGGGCCAGCTCGCGCAGCGCCTGGTGCACCTCGACGGGCACGGTGAACGCGAGCCGCGAGCCGCGGTTGCTGCCGGTGGCCGGGCGGGGCCGGTCCACCGGCAGGGTCAGCTCGTCCGGCAGGTCGGCCAGCGCCTCGCGCCAGTACGCGAGCTGCCTCGACAGCGGGCTGTCCGGGTCCTCCTCGGAGCCCAGCACCTCCCGCTGCCACAGCGTGTAATCGGCGTACTGCACCGGCAACGGCCGCCAACCCGGAGCACCCCCCGCCACACGAGCGGCGTACGCGGTCGTCAGATCCCCGGCCAGCAACGGCATCGACCAACCGTCCGCCGCGATGTGATGCACCAGCACCAGCAACACATGCTCGACCGGACTCACCCGCACCAACCAGGCCCGCAACGGCGCCTCGGCCGACAGGTCGAACTCGTGGCCCGCCGCACACAGGACGTCATCG
>NZ_JBEZGJ010000252.1:0-7604 GCF_040649965.1 Micromonospora sp. NPDC048843 | reverse complement strand
CCCGAACCAGCGCAACTTCTGGCACGGCGCCTCACCGTCGGCAAGTGTGGACCCCACCCAGGCCATGCTGGCCGGTCAGCGGCGATTCCCCCGGCCTCGGGCGGCACCGCCCGGTCGTCAGTACGACAGACCCGGCTGCGGCTGGTTGACCCTCCGACGACGCAGCACCACCTGCCGCGTGCCGTCCCGGTACAGCCGCACCCGGGCCAACTCCCATCCGGAGAACTCCGCCTGGATCGCCAACTGCGCCGCGGCGGTCAACCGGTCGACGTTCGGCGGCAGCCGCAGTGGCGCGTACTCGTAGTCCATGCCTCCATGCTGCCCAGCCCAGCGGCCGTTCGCCACCCCCTCCGGAGTGACCAACGACGCCACCGCGGGCGGTTCGTGCCGCCCCGTGCCCCGTCGCGCCGATCTTGCGGTTCGGTCGCCGAGGTGCCCCAGGTGGGAGGGCAAATCCTGAAGATGCCGGCCCCGGTCGGGTCGATCATGGAGTCTTGGTGCCTGATTTGGCCCTGTTGCGGCGACCTTGTCGCCCACCACAACTCCATGATCGGCGAGGCGGTGCGGTGCGGTGCGGTGCCGTGCGCTTCGTCGTCGCCCCGCCTTGGCGCGAAGTCAGCCCGCGGGGGCGTTGGCCGTCAGCAGGGCGGCGAGGGCCGGGGCGGCCAGGGCGACCGCTCGGGCGCTGCCCGGGTCGACCGCCAGCCCCCAGGACGGGTCCGGCCAGTCCTCGAACAGCTCCGCGCAGGGCAGCGCGACGAACGGCACCCCGTCCCCGCTGAACGCGGCGAGCGCCCCCGGCGAGGTGAAGACCGGCAGCAGCGGCGCGCCGGTCGCGTCGCCGACCACCGTCCACGGGAAGTCGGCGTCCGGTGTCGGTTCCCCGGCCAGGGGGACGCACACAGTGGTGCCGGCCAGCGCTCCGAGGTAGCCGGGCAGGTCGCGCCGGCCGACGGCGGCCGCGAGCACCGCCACCACCGCCGGCTCCGCGTCAACGGCGGACGCCGATCCAGGTCGCGTGGCCGGCACCGCTGGTTCAGGCTGAGTGGCCGGCACCGCTGGTCCAGGCTGAGTGGCCGGCACCGCTGGTCCAGGCTGAGTGGCCGGCGCGGTCGTTCTGGGCCGCGCGGCCGGCACCGTCGGGCCAGGTTGAGCGGCTGGCGACGCCGCCGGGCCGGGGCGCGCGGCTGGCGGCAGCGCCCGGCAGGAGAGCGTTCCCGGCTCGTCGGTCAAGACCTCGGCGGCGGTACGGGTCACGAACACACTGAGCCGCTGCACCTGCTCCGGAGTGCGCTCCGTCTCGTACCACCAGCCCTCGTCACCGGTCGGGCGGTGCCAGCCGAGCGCGGCCAGGCGTGCCTCGTCGTGGCCGGGGCAGATCACCCGCACCACCCGGCGGCGCACCAGCAGCCGGATCCCGCGTGGGCCGGTGGAGAGCTCCAGGTCGGTGTCCCGGTCGCAGCGGGCGACGGTGTCCCGCAGTCGAGCGGCGATCTCCGGCCAGGTCGGCGACGGCGACGTCACGCCGGTGCGCCCGGCAGGCGGTCGTCCAGCCGCCCGAGCCGGGCCACGGTCTCCTCCAGCCGGCCCAGCGCCGAGAAGTCCCCCGGCGTGCCGAACAGGTCGCCGAGCCCCGCGCCGAGCGCGACGTCCAACCCCTCGGTGTGCTCGTCGACGTGCCCGGAGGCGACCTCCCGAGCCCGCCGGTACGCGTCGAGCACCAACTCGGCCACCCCCTCCGTGCCGACGCGCAGGGCGGCGGGCGCGAGGGTGAGGCCGGTCAGCGCGCCGGTGGCGTCGACGGTCGCCGAGACCAGCCCGCTCTCGTCGACAGCGGTGCCGGACAGCTCGGCCAGGTCGTCGCGGAGGCCCGCGAACCGGCGCTCGATGTCGGCGATCCGCCCGGCGAGCGCGTCGAACGCGGACGTCGGGTCCGTCATGAGATCCCTCCCCGTGGATGGTGCGGCCGGGTGGTGCCCGGCGGCCGGGAGATCGTATCGTCGGTGCGCTCGACTCATGGGGGAGGAACGGCATGCCACCGGATATCGATGTCGACGTGCAGGCGGTCCGTCGACTGGAGACAGCCGCCAAGCAGGTCGCCAGCTCGCTGGCCGCGCTGGAGCGGCAGATCGTCTCGGCCGGCGACGTGCCGTCGGACGCCTTCGGTCACCTGCCGTTCGCCAGCGACATGCTCCGCGACAAGTACGCCGAGCAGGTCACCGGCGGCAAGGAGTTGTTCGCCACCGCGAACGCCGCGTTCGGCCGGGTCGCCACGGCGCTGGCTGACACTGTCGAGGCGTACGAGCACAACGAACGGGATCTCGACGCCGGGTTCAAGGCCATCCAGTCGGGCCTGCCCGGATGAGCGGTCCGGCCGGCAGCGCCGTCCAACTGTGGAACGGCCTGGACAGCGCGCTCTCCGGGGTGCAGGACGCCGTCGACAGTGTCTGCCGGACCCTTGCCTGGCCACTGATCCAGCTCGTCGACATGGTCGACGGCGAGCCCGCCGTGCTGCGCGCGAAGGCCGCCGAGTGGGACGCGCTGGCCGCGCAGGTGCGCGACCTGGCCCAGGGGCACCGCGGTGCCAGGGAGTCCGCGCAGGCCGGCTGGCGCTCACCGTCCGGTGTGGCGTACGGCCAGCGGTTGGCCGAGGTGGAGCAGCAACTCCTCGACGTCGCCGAGCAGTTCGCCGCGACCGCGGAATACCTGCGCAGTGTCGCCGACGGCCTGCAGACCGTGCACGACGTGCTCGTGGACCTCTGCGTGGAGTTCGTGAACTTCCTCCTGGTGACGCTGGTGACGGCGTTGCTGATGGCTCCGGTGACCATGGGGGCGTCCTGGGCGGTCGGCGTGGGCGTGACAGTGGCCAGGGCCCTGGTCGTCGTCACCCGGATGCTGAAGGTCATCCGGCCACTGGCGGCGCACCTGCAGAAGGTCATCCGCCTGCTCCAGCGGGTCATGCTGGCCCTGCGCAAGCTGCAGGCACACCTCGACAAGTTGGTCACGTTGCAGGACAAGCTGCGTACCGGCAAGAAGTACGCCGACAAGCGGCACGCCGCCGGCAAGGCCGACAAGTGGTTCCACAAGGTTTTCGACCCCACGAAGGGCACCTACAAGCTGGGCAAGTCCGGTGCCCCGTTCGACATGGGCGCCCTCGAACGAGCCGCCGCGCTGCGGGCGCACGGGGTCGCCGACGGGGCCCGGGTGATCGCCCGGGACTGGGCGACGAACCTGCCGTGGAACGTGCCGAACTCCGTCGTGCACGGTGTCACCTGGGGGACTGTCGCGTTGACCAGTGGGCTTTCCGTTCCCGGTGGCGAGCAGGTCGGCGACCAGATCGACCAGGCGGTGCAGGGCGGGGCGGACTGGATCGACCAGAATGTCTTCGGGCAGCCGCCGGCGGGTCAGCCGGCGGGCCGGTAGAGAGGAACGCGTGATGTCAGGGGAGCGAGGCCGGCTCGGTCGGTTCACCGACGCGGTGCTCGGCGGCGCGCGGGCCGCCCGGGACAAGGCCCGTGAGCTGCGCGACGAGTTCCGCACCAGCGACGAACCCGAACGCGCTCTCGTCGCACCGCTGCTGCCCGGGCAGGAGCTGCGCTATGTGGGGCTCGGCCCGGTCCGCGTCCCGCAGACCCACAAGGCAGGTCGGCAGCTCGCCGATGTGATGGCCGACGAGTTCGTCGACTCCCTCGACCCGAAGGTGCTGTTCGGGCTCCTCAACATCGTCAACCCGGTGGTCTGGGTGGACGCGGTGCTGACGCCGGTACGGCTGGCCGCTGGCGTGCTGCTGCTGCCCGGCAAGGCTGGTGCCGTCGCCGCCGGTGTGCCGGAGGCGGCCGAACCGGAGCCGGCCCCACCACACCAGCGGGTGCAGCGGGATCCCATCCCGCTCACCGAGGAGCAGGAGGCGTTCCGCGCCTTGTTTCGGCTCAGCCTGTACCGCCCGTTGGCCGAGCAGCTCGCCGAGATCGCCTACCGTCGCCGGTTCGTCTTCAGCGGCGACCTGGCCACCCTCGCCGGCAGCCTGCTGCTCTTCCTGGAGCGTTACAACGGCACCCCGCTGGCGGTGACCGACACGCACCTGCACCTGCTGCGGATGGGCCCGCGCCCCGACGCCGACCGGCCCGACCGACGGCAACCGCGGGTGCTGTGGGGCGTGCGACGCGACCGGGTGGCCCGGATCGACTCGGAGCGCGGCGCGACCGGGCTCGTGCAGCTGACGTCCACGATCGTCTTCGACGACGGCTCGTGGATCCGGCTCACCCAGCCCGCGCTCCGCGACGACCAGTCGCGCTTCCTGACCGCGATCCACGACCTCCCCGGGCAGCGCCCCCAGCCGTGACCCGGCGCGCGGGGCCAGCCGTGACCCGGCCTGCGGGGCCAGCCGTATCCGGGCGTGCGGGGCCACCCGCGACCCGGCCGGCTGGTCAGCCGTCGCGTTCGGGGTAGCCGACCGGCACCGCGGAGACGTCGTCCAGCGCGGTGGTGATCTCCTCGGGCAGGGTGATCCGCTCCACTGCGAGCGCGCCGAGCAACTGCCCGACGGTCCGCGCGCCGAGGATCGGCGCGGTCACGCCGGGCCGGTCCCGGATCCAGGCCAACGCCACCTCCAACGGAGACACCCCCAACCCGCCCGCCGCTGTGGCCACCGCCTCCACGATGCTGGAGCAGCGCGGCTCCAGGTAGGTCGAGACGAACCGTTCGAAGTGCGGCGACGCGGCCCGGGAGTCGGCCGGACGGCCGTGCCGGTACTTGCCGGTGAGCACGCCCCGGCCCAGCGGCGACCAGGGCAGCACGCCGAGGCCGAGCGCGTCACACGCGGGCAGCACCTCCCGCTCCACGCCCCGCTCCAGCAGCGAATACTCCACCTGGGACGCGACCACTGGCGCCCGCCCCGGCCAGGCGGTCTGCCAGGCGGCGGCCCGCGCGGTCTGCCAGCCAGAGAAGTTCGACACCCCGACGTAGCGGACCTTGCCGCTGGCCACCGCGTGGTCCAGGGCGGCCAGGGTCTCCTCCAGAGGGGTGTCCGGGTCGTACCCGTGCACCTGGAACAGGTCGACGTGGTCGGTGCCGAGCCGGCGCAGCGACGCGTCCAACGTACGCAGCAGATGTCCCCGGGAGCCGTCCCGACGTCGGCCACTGCCGGGGCGCAACCCGGCCTTGGTGGCGATGAGCAGCTCCTCACGGGGGACGAGGGAGCCCAGCAGCGAGCCGATCACCGACTCGGCGTCGCCGTCGCCGTACACGTCGGCGGTGTCGATCAGGTTGCCGCCCGCGTCGAGGTAACTCTTCAGCTGAGCGGCCGCATCGTCGGCGTCGGTGTCCCGGCCCCAGGTCATGGTGCCGAGCGCGAGCCGGGAAACCGCCAGCCCGCTTCGGCCGAGCGGTCGCTGTTGCATGGGTGAACCTTATTTCGAACCTGCCGCCACGGATATCCTCGCTCCCGTATCTCTGCCGGTTCTGCCGGTTCCGCCGCCCCGGGCTGCCCCGATGGAGGGGGGATCAAAGGGGTCGAGCCGGTGATCGAGTCCGTTATCGGCATTGCGTAACCTGGGGCGACCTGTGCCACGGATGGGGGAGGACCAGTGCGACTCGGGCTCAGTCTCGGATACCAGACGGCGTGGAGCACACCGGCCGACCACCTGGCGCTGGCCCAGGAGGCGGACCGGCTGGGCTATTCGGTGGTGTGGGCGGCGGAGGCCTACGGCTCCGACTCGCCCAGCATGCTCGCCTGGATGGCCGGCCAGACCGAACGGATCGACGTCGGCGCCGCGGTGATGCAGATCCCCGCCCGTACGCCGGCGGCCACCGCCATGACCGCCGCCACGATCGACGCGCTCTCCGGCGGCCGGTTCCGGCTCGGCCTGGGTGTGTCCGGCCCGCAGGTGTCCGAGGGGTGGCACGGCGTGCGTTTCGCCAAGCCGCTGGCCCGGACCCGCGAGTTCGTCGACATCGTCAAGTTGGCCATCGCCCGCAAGGAGGTGGCGTACGACGGCGAGCACTACACCCTGCCGCTGCCGGACGGCCCGGGCAAGGCCCTTCGACTGGGCTTCCACCCACCCCGCGAGCACATACCGATCTACCTGGCCGCGGTCGGCCCGAAGAACCTGGAGCTGGCCGGCGAGATCGCCGACGGCTGGCTGGCGGTGTTCTACGCCCCGGAGTTCGCCGAGGAGCAACTCGCCTCGGTCCGAGCCGGGCGGGCCAAGGTCGGCAAGGAGTTGGCCGGGTTCGACGTGGTGCCGTCGGTGCCCGTGGTGATCGGCGACGACGTGGCCTCCTGCGCCGAACTCGTCCGCTGGTACGCCGCGCTCTACGTGGGCGGAATGGGCAGCCGGCAGCAGAACTTCTACAACCAGCTCGCCACCCGGATGGGCTACGGCGACGCCGCCCGCGAGGTGCAGGACCTGTACCTGGCCAAGCGGCAGCGCGACGCCGCAGCCGCCGTACCCATGGAGTTCATCGACCGCACCTCGCTGCTCGGCCCGAAGGAGCGCATCGCCGAGCGGATGCGGGAGTACGCCGCGGCCGGCGTCACCACGCTGTCGGTGACCCTCTTCGTGGCCGACCGGGACAGCGGTGTGCAGACCCTGCGTACCGTCGCCGAGGCTCTCGACCTCTCGGGAGTCGGCGAGTGACCTGGGTCGAGGCCATCGTCCTGGGCATCGTCCAGGGACTGACCGAGTTCCTTCCGGTCAGCTCGTCGGGGCATCTGCGGATCACCTCGGCGATCTTCTTCGACCGCGACGCCGGCGCGTCGTTCACAGCGGTCACCCAGCTCGGCACCGAAGCGGCAGTGCTGATCTACTTTGCCAAGGACATCTGGCGGATCACCCGGACCTGGTTGGTGGGCATCCGGGACAAGTCGGTCCGCTCCAGCCTCGACTACCGGATGGGCTGGTACGTGATCGTCGGCTCGATCCCGATCGGGCTGTTCGGTTTCGTGTTCAAGGACCAGATCAAGACCGCCGGGCGCAACCTGTGGGTGGTGGCGACCACGCTGATCGTGTTCGCCTTCGTGTTGGCGTTCGCCGAGTACTGGGGGCGGCAGACCCGCACCCTGGAGAACTTCCGGATGAAGGACGGCATCGTGATGGGCTTCGCCCAGGCGATGGCGCTGGTCCCCGGGGTGTCCCGCTCCGGCGGCACGCTCACCGCCGGCCTGCTGCTCAACCTGACCCGGGAGGCGGCGGCACGGTACTCGTTCCTGCTGGCCATCCCGGCGGTGGTGATGTCCGGGGTGTTCAGCCTCGGGGACGTCTTCGAACCGTCCGCGCCGGGCACGTCAGTGCCCACAGTGGCCCAGACGATCGTGGCCACCCTCATCGCGTTCGGCATCGGGTACGCGGCCATCGCCTGGTTGCTGCGTTACGTCGCCCACCACACCCTGTACGTCTTCGTGCTGTACCGGGTCGCGCTGGGCACCCTGGTCCTGGCCCTGCTGCTGACCGGCGCCATCGACGCCACCTGACCGCTCTGCCCGCCGGCCCCCGGCTCCGCCTTCCGGCGCGGCGCCGGTGACCACGATTGCCTGGCGGCTGGCGCACATCATCGTCTCCTGCTTGGGCTATCGGGTCGGATGGCACTTCGGCGGCCAGGACGTC
>NZ_JBEZGJ010000251.1:0-7657 GCF_040649965.1 Micromonospora sp. NPDC048843 | reverse complement strand
GTGACCGCGCCCGGGTGGCGGGGGGGGGGGCGCGGCGCGTGGGCGGTGTTGGGGGGCCCAGCTTGCGCAGCGCGGTGGCGGCCGGCCCGGCGAACGGCGAGCCGGCGAGCCGGTGCAGCGCGACTGCCATCGCCACCGCCTCGGCGGCGGTCAGGTTGACCGGCGGCAGGGTGTGGGCGCGGTCCAGGACGTAGCCGCCGGTGCGCCCGGGCTCGGCCCAGATCGGCACCCCGGCCTCCTGTAACGCGCCGAGGTCCCGTTCGATGGTCCGGCTGCTCACCTCGAAGCGCGCGGCCAGCCAGCGGGCACTGCGCGGCCGTGGTGACACCGCCCGCAGCTCCTCGACCAGCGCGTAGAGCCGATCCGTGCGGTTCATACCCGGCACGCTACGGCCGAGGTACGACGCCCTCCGACAACCGCCCGCTCAGCGACGCGGGCAGCCGGCTCAGGCGATGCAGGCGCAGACGATCAGCGCGGCCCCGAAGTGGGTGGCGGCGCTGACCCGGGCGGCCGGGTGCGGCTCTGGCGAGCAGATGACCTCGCCGAGCTTGCCGGGGGTGAGCAGGTCCAGCACCACGAAGGCCAGCGCCATGATCGCCAACCCGACCAGTCCGAAGACCACGGTGGAGGCGAGCCCCCTGCCGAAGTCGCTGTAGCTGGTGAGGATCGCGGTGAAGACGATCCCGGCGATGCCGAGTTGGTTGGCGGCGAGCAGCAACCCGGCGTTGGCGTTGCGCTCGACCCAGATCAGGTCTCGCAGCCGGCCCGGGGTGAGCAGGTCGACGAGCCCGAAGCCGGCGGCCATGAGGCCGACGCCGACGATCCCGAACACGACGCTCTGCCAGGCACCGCTGAACAGATCCTCCAGCACCGACTTGCCTCCCGACTCTCCGCCCGGAGGGGTACCGGCGCGGTGATCGAGACGATAGCGGCACCGCGCAACGGCGTCAGCCCCTGCGTCTACAGGGCCAGGTAGCGCTGCCGCTCGTACGGGGTGACCTCACGGCGGTACTGCTCCCACTCGGCCCGCTTGTTGCGCAGGAAGAAGTCGAAGACGTGCTCGCCGAGCACCTCGGCGACCAGTTCGGAGCCGGCCATCACGTCGATCGCCTCGGCGAGGTTCTCCGGTAGCGCCTCGTAGCCCATGGCGCGCCGCTCCGCGCTGGTCAGCGACCAGACGTCGTCCTCGGCGCCCGGCGGCAGCTCGTACCCCTCCTCGATGCCCTTCAGGCCGGCGCCGAGTAGCACCGCGAAGGCGAGGTACGGGTTGGCCGCCGAGTCCAGCGAGCGGACCTCGACCCTGGCCGAGTTGGGCTTGCCGTAGGCGGGAACCCGGACCAGCGCGGACCGGTTGAGGTGACCCCAGCAGACGTACGCGGGGCTCTCGGTGATCCGGTCGGGCAGGTGCTGCGGGAAGAGCCGCTTGTACGAGTTGACCCACTGGTTGGTGACCGCCGTGTATTCGCGGGCGTGCACCAGCAGACCGGCGATGAACGACTTCGCCACCTTGGACAGCTTCATCGGGTCGCCGCTGTCGTGGAAGGCGTTGCGCTCCCCCTCGAACAGCGACAGGTGGGTGTGCATCCCGCTGCCCGGCTGGTCGGTGAACGGCTTCGGCATGAAGCTGGCCTGCACACCGGTGGAGAGCGCGACCTCCTTGACCACGTGCCGGAAGGTCATGATGTTGTCGGCGGTGGTCAGCGCGTCGGCGTAGCGCAGGTCGATCTCCTGCTGGCCGGGCGCGACCTCGTGGTGGCTGAACTCCACCGAGATGCCGATGCGTTCCAGCGCCAGGACGCCCTGACGGCGGAAGTCCCGGGCGACGGCGTGGGTGGTGTGCTCGAAGTAGCCGCCGGTGTCGACCGGGGTGGGCACCGAGCCGTCCTGCGGACCGTTTTCGAGCAGGAAGAACTCGATCTCGGGGTGGGTGTAGAAGGTGAAGCCCTTCTCGGCTGCCTTGGACAGCGCGCGGCGCAGCACGTGCCGGGGGTCCGCCCAGGACGGGCCTCCGTCGGGCAGCAGGATGTCGCAGAACATCCGGGCGCTCTCGCCGCTGACGCCGCCTTCGAAGGGGAAGACCTGGAAGGTGGTCGGGTCGGGCATGGCCACCATGTCCGATTCGAAGACCCGGGCGAAGCCCTCGATCGCCGAGCCGTCGAAGCCGATGCCTTCCTCGAAGGCCGCCTCGAGCTCGGCGGGTGCCACCGAAACGCTCTTGAGCGTGCCCAGAACGTCGGTGAACCACAGCCGGACGAACCGGATGTCCCGCTCTTCCAGCGTGCGGAGGACGAACTCCTGCTGACGGTCCACTTCCCCAACCCCTCGCGACACTCTTTTGTCCGCCTTGGCCGGGCTGTACCCGACCTGATCGCCCAGTGTTCCCGGGCCTGGTTACGCAGACGTTACGCGAACTGCCGCCGGCCGTCCTCTCGTGTCCCGCCGGGCGAGCGCGGGCCAGCGCCGCGCCGCCGCGGCCGTTTCCACCACGGCCGAGCTCCTGCCGCCGCGGCCTCGCGGGCGCCTGTCGCGGGAGGTGGCGGCAATCTCGTCCGAGGGTACGGAATGTCGCGCGAGGGCTGGGGCAAGATGAAGGCATGCCCACCCTGCGTCTCGCCCTGTCCCAGGTCAACCCGAGCGTCGGCGACCTCGCCGGAAACGCCGACCTGGTCCGCAGCTGGACTCGCCAGGCCGCCGATGCCGGTGCCCAGTTGGTGCTCTTCCCGGAGATGATGCTGACCGGGTACCCGGTCGAGGACCTCGTCTTCCGGCGTTCCTTCGTCGCCGCGTCCCGGGCCGCCGTGGAGCGGCTGGCCGCCGGCCTGGCCGCCGACGGTCTCGGCGAGCTGCCGGTCGTGGTCGGCTACCTGGACGCCGACGGCCCGCCGCAGGTCAGCGGCGACGCCGAGCCGGGCCGGGGTGCCCGCAACGCCGCCGCGCTGCTGCACCGGGGCGTCGTGGCCGCCCGCTACTTCAAGCACCACCTGCCCAACTACGGGGTCTTCGACGAGGACCGGTACTTCGTCTCCGGTGACGCGCTGACAGTGGTGCGGATCGGCGGCGTGGACGTCGCGCTGACCATCTGCGAGGACCTGTGGCAGGCCGGCGGTCCGTTCGCCGCCGCCCGGAGGGCCGGCGTCGGCCTGGTCGTCAACATCAACGGCTCGCCGTACGAGCTGAACAAGGACGACATCCGGCTGCCGCTGGTCCGCCGCCGGGCCGCCGAGGCGGGTGCCGCCATCGCGTACGTCAACATGACCGGCGGCCAGGACGAGCTGGTCTTCGAGGGCGACTCGATGATCGTGAGCGCCGACGGTGAGCTGCTCACCCGGGCACCGCAGTTCGTCGAACACCTGCTCGTGCACGACGTCGAGTTGCCGGCCGCCGCCACCCCGCCGACCACCGAGACGCTGGCCGACGGGATGCGGATCGTGCACAGCACGCTGGACGGCATTCCGCCCACGCCGTCCGGCCCGGCCGCCACCGGCGGGCTGATCGAGCCGGTGGCCGACGAGGCCGAGGTGTGGCAGGCGCTGGTGCTGGGTCTGCGTGACTACGTCAACAAGAACCGGTTCCCGTCGGTGGTGCTCGGTCTCTCCGGCGGCATCGACTCGGCGGTGGTGGCCGCGCTCGCCGTCGACGCGCTCGGGCCGGACCGGGTGGTCGGGGTGTCGCTGCCCAGCCAGCACTCCTCGGAGCACTCCCGGGAGGACGCCGCCGACCTGGCCAAGCGCACCGGCCTGGACTACCGCGTCGAGCCGATCCAGCCGATGGTCGATGGCTTTTTGGCCAACCTGTCGCTGTCCGGCGTGGCAGTGGAGAACCTGCAGGCCCGGGTCCGTGGCGTGATCCTGATGGCGCTGTCGAACCAGGAGGGCCACCTGGTGCTGACCACCGGCAACAAGAGTGAGCTGGCGGTCGGCTACTCCACCCTGTACGGCGACTCGGTGGGCGGCTTCAACCCGGTCAAGGACGTCTGGAAGACGCTGATCTGGCGGCTCGCGAAGTGGCGCAACAGGGACGCGGCTCGGCGTGGTGAGACCGCGCCGATCCCGGAGAACTCGATCGGCAAGCCGCCGAGCGCCGAGCTGAGCCCGGGCCAGCTCGACAGCGACAGCCTGCCCGACTACGACGTCCTGGACCCGATCCTGATCGGCTACGTCGACGGTGACCTCGGCCGCGACGGTCTGGTCGAGTCGGGTCACGACCCGGCGATCGTGGACAAGGTGCTGCGGCTGGTGGATACCGCCGAGTACAAGCGACGGCAGTCGGCGCCGGGCACGAAGATCTCCATGAAGGCGTTCGGCCGGGACCGCCGTCTGCCGATCACCAGCCGGTGGCGCGAGCACGGCTGAGCCGTACCCCTGGGGGTGCCGGGTCGGTGGCGCGGCCCGGCGCCGCCTCGCGGTGACCGCGCGGCGCGGTCCCGGTTGGCCAGGTGGGGGCGGCCCCGCGCTGGTGGAGTGACATCTTGCACTGGGCCCTGCCGTCAGCCCGTCTCGCGGTGCGACGATCGCGACGGAACCCGGGGACCGCGCAGGCGGCCTCGAGGAAGGGAGACAGAGATGGTGGAGTCCACTCCGCACGAGGTGACCGCGTTGTACGGCGGCCCGGCCACCCGACGGGTCCGCACCCGCGACCTGATGGCCGCCAAGGAGCGCGGCGAGCGGTGGCCGATGCTCACCTCGTACGACCAGTACACGGCGTCGATCTTCGACCAGGCCGGTGTTCCGGTGCTGCTGGTCGGCGACTCGGCCGCGAACAACGTGTTCGGCTACGAGACCACCCTGCCGATCACCGCCGACGAGCTGCTTCCGCTGGTCCGGGCCGTGGTGCGGGCGACCCGGCAGGCGCTGGTCGTCGGTGACCTGCCGTTCGGCTCGTACGAGGAGGGTCCGGCCCAGGCGCTGCGCACCGCCGTCCGGTTCATGAAGGAGGGTGGCTGTCACGCGGTGAAGTTGGAGGGTGGCCGCCGCAACGCCGCGCAGATCGCCGCGATCGTCGGTGCCGGCATTCCGGTGATGGCGCACATCGGTTTCACCCCGCAGAGCGAGCACACCCTGGGCGGCTACCGCGTGCAGGGTCGCGGCGACGCCGCCGACGAGGTGCTGGCCGACGCACGGGCGGTGGCGGAGGCGGGCGCCTTCGCCGTGGTGTTGGAGATGGTGCCCGGCGAGGTGGCCAAGCGGATCACCCACGAGCTGCCGATTCCCACTGTGGGCATCGGCGCGGGCCCGGACACCGATGCGCAGGTGCTGGTCTGGCAGGACATGGCCGGGCTGCGGACGGGCAAGGCGCCGCGTTTCGTCAAGCGGTACGCGGATCTGGCCGGCGCTCTCACCGACGCCACCCGCCGTTTCGCCGACGAGGTCCGCGGCGGCGAATTCCCCGCCGCCGAACACACCTTCTAGGACCGAGCACGGCGTGATCCACCCGGCTGTGCCGAAGCGGGGTGGATCACGCCGCTCCTGTCAGAGGTCGGTGACGCGGATGCCGGCGTGCGCCTTGTAGCGCTTGTTGATGGCGATCAGGTTGGCGGTGAACGCCTCGATCTGGTGGGCGTTGCGCAACCGGCCGGCGTAGATGCCCCGCATGCCCGGGATCCGGGCGGCGAGCGCGCCGACGATGTCGACCAGCTCGCGGTCCTCGGTGCAGATCAGCACGTCCAGGTCGATCCGGTCGACCTCGGGGTCGGCCAGCAGCGGAGCGCTGACGTGGTTGAACGCGGCGCAGACCCGGGAGTCGGGCAGCAGCGCGGCGGCCTGCTGCACGGCGCTGCCCTCGGCGACGGTCAGCGCGTACGGGCCCTGCTTGTCGAAGCCGAGCGGGTTGACGCAGTCGACGACGATCCGGCCGGCGAGCGGCTCGGCGAGAGCGGCGACGGTGGCGGCGTGCCCGTCCCACGGCACCGCGATGATCACCACGTCGCTGCGTCGGGCCACCTCGTCGTTTGCCGCACCGGTGACGCTGCCACCGGCCGGCACCCCGGGCAGGGCGGCGATCTCGGCCGCGGACTCGGCGGCCCGCTCGGCCGACCGGGATCCGATCAGCACCGTCTGGCCGGCCCGCGCGAACCGGTAGGCGAGGCCCCGCCCCTGGTCGCCGGTGCCGCCGATGATGCCGACCGTCAGCCCGGACACGTCGGGCAGCGTGCTCGCGTCGTATGCCATGGCCTCATCCTCGCAAACCGCTCGGTCCGTCAGCAGCGCCGAGCGCTGTGAGAATCCCCGCTGCCGTGGACGACCGCGCCGGCGGGCGAGGACCGGGCCCGGGCCGGCGGCCCGGTCAGGCCAGCTCGAACAGGACGGTACGGGCCGCCGGGTCGGCGGTGACCAGACGGACCCGGACCCGTTCGCCGAGGGGTAGTTGGCCGAGGCAGCGGGCGCGTACCGGCGGGGCGTCCAGCGCGACGGTGCCACCGGGCGGTCGGGCCCGGGACTTGCCGTTGGGCGGGGCGTCCACGTCGAGGACGGCCGCGTCGAAGGTCTCGCCCACCCGGTGCTCCAGCACCGCCGCCTCGGCCAACTCGACGGCGCCGCGAGCGGCCGCCGAGGCGACCCGGTCGGTGCTCGCCATCACCTCGGGCAGCCGGGGCAGCGCGGCGCGGGCCCAGTCGGGCACCGCCTGGCCGGCGTGCAGGGCCAGGCAGACCTCGGTGGCGTACCGGTCGGCCAGCCGCCGCAACGGCGCCGTCACGTGGGCGTACGCGGCCGCCACGCCACCATGTTCCGGCTGCTCCGGCAGCTCCCCGTCGAAGGATGTGTACGCGGCACCGCGCATCAGCTCGGCCGCCTGGTCGATGAACGCGGCGGCGCGTGGCTGGGCGGCGTCCAGACCGGCGATGACCTGTCCCGGGCCCACGTCGTCCGGCCAGTGCACGCCCAGCGGCGCGGCGGCGGCCCTGAGCCGCTGCACCGCCTCCGGCTTGGGCGCCGGCATCGTCCGTAGCAGACCCACCCGGCCGGCCAGCATGATGTCGGCGGCAGCCATCCCGGTCAGCAGGGAGATCTGCGCGTTGTGCTCTTCCATCGGCACCGGCGCGCGCAGCACCAGCCGCCAGCCCTCACCGTCGGGCTCCAGATCCTGCTCGGGCAGCGGCAGGTTGATGGCGCCCCGGCTCAGCCCTCGCGCGGTCAGTCGGTCGCCGATCTCCGGCAGCAGCGCGATCGGGTCGGGTAGCCGCCCGGCCTCGGCTGCCGCCTGCACTCCGCTGTAGTCGAGTTTGGCGCGGCTGCGGACCAGGGCGCGTTCCAGCTCGACGGCCACGGTGCCGCCGTCGGCGTCCAGGTCGATGGTCCAGAGCACCGCGGCCCGGTCGTCGTCGGGCAGCAGACTTGCCGCACCCTCGCTGAGGGTGTGCGGGTGCAGCGGCACGTTGCCGTCGGGCAGGTAGATGGTCTGCCCCCGCCGCCAGGTCTCCGCCTCCAACGCCCCACCCGGTCTGACGTGCGCGGCGACGTCGGCGATCGCGTACCGCACCCGGTAGCCCCCACCTGGGCGGCGGCTGAGGTGCATCGCCTGGTCCAGATCCCGCGAGGTGGCCGGGTCGAGGGTGACGAACGGTATGTCCGTGCGGTCGACGGGCGGCTGAGATGGGCCTGTTCGGTCTGCCCTTCGCCGAGGAGCACGGCGGCATGGGCGGCGACTACTTCGCGCTGTG
>NZ_JBEZGJ010000250.1:0-7695 GCF_040649965.1 Micromonospora sp. NPDC048843 | reverse complement strand
GCACGGCCGAGCCACGACCGGGGCACGGACGAGCCACGACCAGGGCACGGCCGAGCCACGACCGGGGCACGGCCGAGCCACGACCAGGGCACGGCCGAGCCACGACCGGGGCACGGACGAGCCACGACCAGGGCACGGCCGAGCCACGACCGGGGCACGGCCGAGCCACGGCCAGGGTCAGGCGCCTCGGCCGGCCTCGTAGGGACGGCCGCGCAGGCCGCCCGAGCGCCGGTACGAGACTGATCCACCGTTGACCGCCGCCGGCAGGTCTCCCGGCCGGTCCAGGCCCATGGCGGCTCGGCGTACCCCTTCGCGCTGGGCGGCGAGGCGGCGCTGCGCCTCCCGGCGGGCCGCGGCCCGCCGGGCCTGCTCCCGGCGCACCTCGGCCTGCCGGGCGGCCAACCAGGCGGCCTCCCGGGCTCGGGCGCGGCGGCGGCGACGCCCGGCGAGAGCCTGACCCCGCAGGTGCACGACGTACAGGGCCAGGAGCAGGAAGGTGACTCCGAAGCCGACCCAGAAGCCGGGGCTGACGAACAGCACGCCGATCAACTCGACGACGTTGAGGAGCAGGAGGGCGGCGAGCACCCGGCGACGCCGGTACACAGCGGGGGTGTGCTGTCGGCGCGGCGGCGGACGGCGACGGGACCGCTTCGGTGCGGCGGGCACAGCGCGCAGTCGACCGGAGCGGCGGACGGCCGGCGGCGCGGAGACCGGAGCGCTCAACGCGCCGGTAGTCGCGTCTTTACTGAGGGTGACGACCAGTGAGCGCGGAGGATGCACGGGTCGCCGTCCCGGCACAGTGCGGCGACGTCGGCGGCGCTGGAGCACCCGCGCCGTCGACTGCGCCCGCTCCGCCACCAGCCGCTCGGTGGCGTCGTACCGACGAACCAACGCCGGGGCCAGGGCGAGCAGGCCGGCGGCGGCGAGGACGGCGAGGAGCACCGAGGTCGGCACCCTCACCCCTCCCGTCACCGAATTCGAAGCAACCGCCATCCGACCGCAGGATCTTCCATCGATCACGCCTGGGCGCGTGGATCGTCCGGCCGGGGAGCGCTTGCCGCAGCTTGCAGTTACTTGAGGTTACGGCGCACCGACCGGGATGCCACTGCGCCGCGCCGATCCCGTCCGTGGGACGAGTGGGCGGATGTCGGGAAATCCTTCTACCGCGCGGTGGCGCGAACCCGGTGCCAACGGGCCAGCAGGCCACCCTCGGCGGCGATCTCCTCACTCGTCACCGCGTACCCGATGTGGTCCCGCCAGGCGCCGTCGATGTGCATGTAGCGCACGTGGTACGCCTCCTCGCGGAAGCCCAACTTTTCCACCACCCGGCGGGACGGCCGGTTCTCCGGACGGATGTTCACCTCCACCCGGTGCAGCCCGCCCGGGCCGAACGCGTGGTCCACGGCGAGCGCCAGCGCCGTCGGGATCACGCCCTGGCCGGCGACCCGCGCGTCCACCCAGTAGCCGACGTAGCCGGAGCAGAGTGCCCGCCGCACGATGCTGCCCACGTTGATGTGCCCGACCAGCCGGTCCCGGTCGGCCTCACGCAGGCAGACCGCGAACGGCATGCCCTCACCCTCGCGGGCCGAGCGCCGCTGGTCACGGTGCACCCAGCGGAACGCGGCCGGCGAGTTCATCTCGTCCCAACCGCCCGGCAGTGACGACTCCCAGGGCGCCAGCCAGGCCCGGTTGGCCCGCCGCACCTCCGACCACGCCGCCGCGTCGGAGCGCCGGTAGGGCCGCAGCAGCACTGGGCCGTCGGTCAACTCCACCGGCCAGCCCGGTGCCCGCGCGGGTCCGAAGAGACTCACCAGCACAGTCTCCCGCGCGGGACCGTGTCGCGCGCAAGTGGACCCACCGGGTTCACCGCACGGATCCGGCGATCACCCGACACGGGCCGCGAGCGGACCGGCCGGGACGCGTCACCGGCGGCGGTCCAGCAGCAGCACGTCCACAGTGGATCCGGCTGCGGCCGTGGTGACCCGCTCGCCGAGCACCAGCAGCCCGTTGGCCTCGGCCAACCCGGAGAGGGTGAACGGACCGCCGCTGAGCGGCTGGACCGTGTACCCGCCGCCGCGGCGCTCGGCGACGTGCGCCGGCCGGAACTCGCGCAACCCAGTCGGCGACGACACGGTCTCCAGCAGGTGCGCCCGCACACTGGGTCGGAACACCGGCTCGGCGCCGGCGAGCAGTTGGATGGCGGGGCGGGCCAGTACCTCGAAGCCGATCAGCGCGGCACCCGGGTCGCCGGGCAGGCAGACCACCGGCACCTCCTCGGCGCCGACAGTGCCGAACCCGAGCGCGGTGCCGGGGTAGAGCGCCACGTCAGTGAAGGTGACCGGCCCGGCGCGACCGCCCTCACGGCGGGAGAGGATCCGACGCACCATGTCTCCGGGGCCGGTGCCGGTGCCACCGGTGGTGATGATCAGGTCGGCGCGCAGCGTCTGGTCCTCCAGCAACCCGCGCAGCCCCTCCGGGTCGTCGTCGCAGATGCCCACCCGGTACGCCAGTGCGCCCACCTCGGCCGCAGCGGCGGTCAGCGCGTGCGAGTTCGCGTCCACCACCTGACCGGGCTGACTGCCCCGGCCCACGTCGACGAGTTCGTCACCGGTGGCCACGATGACCACCCGTGGACTGGGCCGAACGACCACGTGCCCGATGCCGGTCGCCGCGAAGACGGCGACCAGGGCCGGGGACACGTAGGTGCCGGCCCGGGCCAGCAGGGTGCCGGCGGGCAGCTCCTCACCCGCTCGGCGTACCCCGTACCCCCGTTTGGGGGTACGAAAGATCTCCACCGCGGCCATGCCCTGGTCGGTCCACTCCACCGGGACCACGACGTCGGCGGCGACCGGCAGCGGAGCCCCGGCGGCCACCGAGAAGCACGAGCCGGGGGTGAGCCGGACCGGCCGCCAGCTCGCGGCGCCGAGATCGCCGACCACGTTGAGCCGGATGGTGCGGCCTCCGGGCGTGCCGGAGGGGGCCGGGACGTAGCTCGGCCCCCGGCCCCCTCCGGAAATGTCCTCCCAGCGCGCGGCGTAGCCGTCCACTGCAGCCTGGTCGAAGGCCGGGAAGGCGTGCGGCGCGACGACGTCCTCGGCGAGGACGTTGCCGTGCGCCTGGGTGAGGTCGAGGTCGAGTGGCGGCAGCGCGCGCAACCTGCGCAGCACGCTGCCCAGGTAGTCGGCGAGCGGCGTCAACTCGTTCGCGGCCGCCTCGGCGTCGGCCGTCGCGGTCATGTACCAGATCCGCCTGCCGCGTCGGCCTTGACGAAGTCGGCCAGCCAGGACCTGAACTCGGCGCCCAGGTCCTCGCGCTCGGCGGCGATCTGCACCACCGTCTGGAGGTATCCCAGCGGCATGCCGGTGTCGTAGCGGGTGCCGCGGTAGACGATCGCGTGCACCGGGATGCCCTCGGTGCGCAGCAGCTCCATCGCGTCGGTCAGCTGGATCTCGCCGCCGCTGCCCGGCTTGGTCCGCCGGATCGCGTCGAAGATCTTGCCCGGCAACACGTAGCGGCCGAGCACCGCGAGGTTGCTCGGGGCGTCCTCGGGCTGCGGCTTCTCCACCATCCCGGTCACCTTGACGACCTCGCCGATGTCGGTCAGCTCCGACTCGGCCGGCTCGACGGAGGCGATCCCGTACCGCTTGGTCTCGGACGGGTCGACCTCGAAGAAGGCGAGCACCACACCGCCGGTGCGGGCCTGCAGCTCCAGCATCGCCGGCAGCAGCGGCTCCGACGGCTTGACGAACTCGTCGCCGAGCAGCACCGCGAAGGGCTGGTCGCCGACGTGCGACTCGGCGTACCCGATGGCGTGGCCGAGCCCGAGTTGCTCGGGCTGCCGCACTGTGTAGATCTCGGCCAGCTCGCTGGGCCGACGTACGGCGGCCAACCGCTCGGAGTCGCCCTTCTCCTCCAACCTGGTCTCCAGGTCCGGGCGACGGTCGAAGTGGTCCACCATCGACGTCTTACCCCGACCGGTGATCAGCAACACGTCACCGATGCCAGCCTGCGTGGCCTCCTCGACGATGTATTGCAACACCGGCCGATCCACCACCGGCAGCAGCTCCTTGGGCACCGCCTTGGTGGCCGGCAGGAACCGGGTGGCCAGTCCGGCGGCCGGGATGACGGCCTTGACCGCCAGGGGACGGCCGTTTGCGGCGACCGTCGATGAGGGGTTCGCTGAGTGCTCCGACATGCCGCGAGACTATCGGCCACGGCTCTGCCGCGGCGGGTGTGGCCCAGAAGACGCGCCGCCACCCGGCCCCGGCCGGGCCGCGTCCGGGCCGGCCCGCGCCGCGCCCGTCGCGCTGTCCGGCGTGTCGTCGGCCGAATCCGGTCGGGCGTGCGCCGGGCCCGCCAGCGATGATTCCGGTACGCCCACCGCCGGGTCGGACCGGGCGGGCCCGCCCGGCTCACGGCTGGCCTGCACCGGCTGGCCGGCGCGCGGCAGCCCGTCGGGTGGGCTCACCGCAGAAGCGAGCACCGGGATCTCCCGGGTCGGCAGATCCGAGCGCACCTCGGCGACCCGGTACGTGTCGCGGCCCGCCGCCTTGGCCGCGTAGAGCGCGTCGTCGGCGGCTTCCAGCACCTCTCGCCCGGTGCTGCCGTGGTCCGGGAAGACGGCGATGCCCACCGACACGGTCACCAGGACCGGCCCGGCGTACGCCTCGACGGCGATGGGCGTGTCGCGTACCGCCGCGCCGAGCCGCTCGGCCACGATCGCCGCGCCCCGCGCGTCGGTCTCCGGCAGCAGCAGCACGAACTCCTCACCGCCCTGGCGGAAGGCCAGGTCGACCTCACGGATCTCCCCGCGCACCCGCCGGGCGAACTCGGCCAGGACGGTGTCCCCCGCGGCGTGGCCGTAGGTGTCGTTGACGTCCTTGAACCGGTCCAGGTCCAGCGCGAGGACGCTGAGCATCCGCCCGAAGCGGCTGGCCCGTTCCACCTCCCGCCGGATCGATTCGCGCAGGTAGCGGTAGTTCCACAGCCCGGTGAGCGGGTCGGTGAGGGAGAGCCGCTGCGCCTCCTCGTGCACCCGGACGTTGTCCACCGCCACTGCGGCGTGGCCGGCGAAGGTGCGCAGGGTGGCCAGGTCGTCGTCGTCGAACTCGTCGGCGCCCAGCCGGTCGTAGAGCGCCAGCACGCCGAGCGCGGCCGCCGCGTTCGCCTCGTCGACCGGCCCCGAGGGTCCGCCGAGGGTGGCAGTGGCACCGCCGGGCGGCGCGGCGAACGGCACCGCGACGTAGGTGCGACAGCGTGGCTCACCAGTTGGCGCCTCGGTCGGCTCCGCCCTGCCCCGCTGCGGTTCCCCGGTGGCGGCGACCTCTCCGACCACGCCGACGCCGACCGGCACCCGGAGCGTCTGCGACCCGTCCGCCTCCTCGGCGGGCCAGCGCCCGTCAAACCCCTCGGTGCACTGCGCGACCAGCACCCCGCCGGTCTCCACCAGCAGCACGGCACCGGCGCGCGCACCGGTGGCCCCGATGGCACTGCGCAGGATCACCCGCAGGATGCGTTGCAGGTCGTGCGTGCTGGCCAGGGTGTCGCCGAGCACCGCGAGGTGCCCGCGCAGCTGATCCCGGTTGCTGGTCAAGGCCGCGACGTAGGAGCCGGTCTCACGGGTCATCCGGTTGAACGCGGCGGCCAACCGTCCCAACTCGTCGCGGCTGCGTACCGGCACCCGGGCGGTCAGGTCGCCCTGGGCCACCCGGTCGACAGCACCGGCCAGCTCCGCCAGCGGCCGGGTGGTCACCCGGGCCAGCCGCCAGGCGGTCAGCACCGCGAGCAGCCCGGCCAGCACGACCACCCCGACCAGCGTCGCGTGCAGCCCAGGTGGCCGTTCACTGGGAACGGAGAGCACCAGTGGCAGCGGCTGCGCGTCGGAGGGCCCGAGCCTGCGCACGTACCGGCCCTCGTTGGTCTCGGTGACCTGCTCTCCCCGTACGCCGACGGCGGCGGCCAGCACCGCGTCGCGGACGTCACCGGACTCGGTCGTGTGGGTGACCCGCGCGGCGCTCGCCCCACTGTCGAGCAGGGTGACCGCCACCCCGGTCACCGCCGCCAGTCGGGCCACGAAGGCCGGGTCGACCAGTTGCGCGGCGGTCACAGTGCCCAGCCGGGTGCCGGAGCGGTCGTGCAGGTCGACCTGGGCGGCCAACGCACGGACCGGGCCGGCCGAGCCGGGGTTCGAGCCCCCGTTCGTGCCCTCGGTCGAGCCGGCGCAGTCCTTCCACGGGGTCGACGGAGCACCGGGCGATATGTAGGTGACCTGGCCGGCCACGTCGGTGACCAGCACCGCTGCGGCCAGGCCCCGGCCGACCAGTTGCGCGGCGGCGACCGCCGGATCGGCGGTGAGCGCCACCGCGTCGGCCGTGGCGCGTAGCTGCTGGCAGAGCGCGTCGACCGAGGTACGAACAGTGGACGCCGCCACCGCCAGGCGCTCGGTGGAGCGGCTGCGGTCGACCGCAGCGACTGTGGAGGCGACGAAGAGCGCGCCGAGCAGGACGGGCCCGAGCACCACCACGAGGAAGGCTGCCGTCAACCGCCCGCGTAGCGTCACTCGTCCCCCCGGAAGTTCCGCCTCCGTTGCTTGCGATGCTGACACAGTGCAACCGTGGGAGAGGCGTTGCGTCAGGAGTGTTGCGTGCCGGAATTTTCTGATGAAGCGGAAGTGACCCGGATGGCGAAGCGGGACACCCGCGTCGAGCTGCTCGCTCGCCGCCGGTCGCTGCCCGCCGAGACCCGGGCGGCCGCCGCCGGGCGCGTGCAGGCCGAGCTGGTCTCGCTGGTACGCCGGCTGCGCCCCCACCGGATGACGGCGTACGTGCCGGTCGGCTCCGAACCGGGCGGCGCGGACCTACCCGAGGTGCTGCGGGCGGCGCTGCCGGCGGACGCCGAGTTGCTGCTGCCGGTGCTCCTCACCGACCTGGATCTGGACTGGGCGGCGTACACCGGGCCGGATGCCTTGATCGCGGCGGGACGGGGTATCCGAGAACCAGCCGGTGCCCGCCTCGGTGTGACCGCCGTGGCGCACGCGCAACTCGTCGTCGTACCGGCTCTCGCTGTCGACAGTCACGGTCGGCGGCTCGGGCGCGGCGGCGGCTCGTACGACCGCGCACTCGCCCGGGTACCCGAAGCGGCCCTGACGGTGGTACCGCTCCACGACGGTGAGCTGGTCGAGGCGCTGCCGGCGGAGCCCCACGACCGTCGGGTGCGCGCGGTCGTCACTCCCGCCGACGGGATGCGTACGCTTGACGACGGCCCGGGTGCGGCGCACGGTGTCGCGCCCCACACGTCTGCTGGACGAACCCGGGGCGAATGACGCACCATTGGCACTCGAATACGTCGAGTGCCAACTGGCTGAGCCCAGATCCGGAGGAGAACGTGCCCACGTACCAGTACGCCTGCACCACGTGCGGTCAGCAGCTCGAGGCGGTGCAGTCCTTCTCTGACGAGCCGCTGACCGAGTGCCCGGCGTGTCAGGGGCGGCTGCGCAAGGTCTTCAACTCGGTCGGCATCGTCTTCAAGGGTTCGGGCTTCTACCGCACCGACTCCCGGGCGTCCGGTTCCGAGACGACAGCCGGCGGCACTGCCACCAAGCCGGCGAAGTCCGAGTCGTCCTCCGGTGACAGCTCGTCGTCCTCTTCGGGGTCCTCGTCCTCGTCCGGGTCGTCCTCGTCCGGTTCGTCCTCGGGC